>JANNCG010001026.1:0-1935 GCA_031386385.1 Myxococcales bacterium | reverse complement strand
CTCATCGGCGGTGAGTCCCTCAATCGCCCGATCTCTCTCCCTTGAGAGCTGATCGGCGACCTTAGCGATGGGCAACAGATCCATCCGAGGCAGGCCCGACCAGTGGATCTCGGGCTTGTGGGTGTTAAGCGACACAACAAGCGCGCTCAGCTCTCGAAGCGTCACTCCCAGGCGACAACGGTCCGTTGCAACATCGGCCAGATCAAGCAGGTCTTTTGCATCCGCGCGCTTGTTTTTTGCGAGCTTATCTACAGCAAAGTACAGTTTATCTACGGACTCTGGCGATACATGATCGAGCGTGCGACGGACGCGATTGTGCAGCGGAAGATCGCCGCCCCGGATCGCCATCCAGCATAGCACCGACAGCACTGCGGATGCACCAAAACGTGAGCGAAGCACATTGGACAACTCGACAATCGTCGCGACGACATATCGCTGCAGCCCCGGCGCGCGCACGGTCGCGTCATCGGCCACACGCTCGAGCGTCTCAAACACCAACCCACGCAGGACTTTTTCGCGATCTTGCGGCGAAGTGTCATGCACATCCACCCTTGGCAACACCGCAGCGGCACGCAACAACCATCGGCGCCACGTAGCGGTCGTAGGTGTGGGACGCCGCAGCCCTGTCCACGTGGTTCGCAGCAAACGCGCACGCAAAGCCTCGGCATACTGAATGGCGGACGATCGCGCGTTGGGATCTGCGATGCGCTCGGCCACCACGAGCATGTCACCGTCCACCACAAGATCTAACACTTCGTCTAGGACCACTCCCGCACGAAGGGCTGCTCGTTGATGGTCCACACCGACGGCTTTTAGCGCACTCGCGACCGCGTTTTCTGTGTGCGTAATAAACTCTTCAACCGCCCCAGCGATGGAGGGATCCTCTGGTGCATCGGCGGCGCGTCTCGCTGCGGCGACGAGCAACGCTGACGGCGTAAGATCCCCCGCGCCATCACCGACGCGGCCCACAAGGGCGTGCGCGCGATCGTTGGCTTCAGCTTCTGCCGGAGAATTGGACTGGTATTGCTCAGCTAGAATACGCAGTGACTCGGCCAGACCCGTGCAGGTGTGTGCGAGATTGCTAGAGCGTGACGCGATCTCACGCAGGGATACCGCGAGCTGCGCCCAGGTCTCGGGACCTCCGCGCGCAGAGAGACCGCGGACCATGTCGATCCACTTGTCGTCGATTCCGTCACATGCATCGGGAAGCCCAATAGCTAGCGCTGCGAGCTGCCAAGGCTCAATGTGAATCTCGTCAAACTGCTCGCGTTGTTTGAGCAGCGGATCGCTTGCGAGAAGTGAGATGGTGGCCAGCGATGCGTGCGCTCGTCGACGCACCGCCAGCGCTGAGGTCGTCTCGAGCATGGACTCTAGCAGCTCGTTAACGCCTGACAAAACACCGGCCAAACGTCCCGACGCACGAGCCGAACGAGACCACACCGCGTAGCGCGGGTGCGAGAGAGCCTTGGGCAAGATCTCTCGAATCACCTGCTTGGATGCTTCGGGAAGCTCATCGACCACCATGGGGTTTGCCGCCACAGCGAAGAGCAACCGTGCTGCGCGCACCGCACCACGGCCGACAGAGTCAAACCCCAGACGCAGCGCGTTGGGCCACCACGCCATGGTGGCACACTCTGCGAGGGCAAGATCAAAAGTGCCTCGAAGGTCTGCGTCCAAGAGCAGCAAGTCTAAGAGTGACTCGGCGAAGGGTGCGAGAACGGGCGCGAAGGGGTCAAGCGAGGTGAGCGCGTGAAGGGCCTCGCTGCTGGCGTGCGCGGGCGCATTGGTGAGGTATTTGCGCAGGGCGTGCGCGAGAATGTTGCGCTGCTCAATCGAGGGCGCAGAGGCTCCATGGGCGACCGCTTCGATGGACGCTCGCACGCCGCCCACAAGCTCATGGACTTCGGTGTCATCACGCGCTGAGGTCCACGCGCG
>JANNCG010001008.1:0-2927 GCA_031386385.1 Myxococcales bacterium | reverse complement strand
CCAGCGCCCTGTCCAAGCGATTTGGCGAGCAGGTGACGTCGTCGATTTCGCGTGCTCCAAAGGTGGTAAAAGCCAACCACTCTAAAAGCTCGACCACCGCCGGGGGGTCAAGCACGACGTCATAGTCGCCCGCAGGGAGAGAGATAGGATCTTTTCCGGCGAGGCACTTCGAGACCGCCTCGTTGGCGATCGTCTCGCTGTCGATCTCTTCGGGCATTGGCGCTGTGCGCTGCGAGAATCCTGAGTTTCGGTCCGCGTCGAGGGCAAACACTTTGCACGTCGCAAATGTGGTCATCCCTGCTCTGCGCAGACCGTTGGTGTTCACAAGCACTGAGCGGCCTTCGGTGGCCTCGTATGCGCCCGCTGCCCAGAGGTTGTTCTCTCGGGTGATCTTCAGGACTGGTGCGACCTTCGCGACGCGATCTTCTGCACGCCGAAAAGACGGCGAACCGCTGGTGTTGCTCTGCGGCGAGACCATGAGTGTTCCATCGCCTTGCGCAAAGCCGGGCCAGCCTTCGCGAAGGGGCGTTTTCTGTGCAAGAGCTGCCGCTTGCATAAGCGATCTCGCGATCGTCTGCCGATCCGGAACATTGGTTGAACAGCTCGCAACTCTCCACGCATCCCCATCTTTCATTGCGACTCGTGCGACTACTTTGCACTCATGCAGCGCCACGTGCTGATCTAATTCTCCGCGCGAAAACCTTGCAAATCCACGCTCAGAATCAATGACAAACACTTCTGCATGAGCCACCGCGGCGCTCGCTAAGCCCGCTGCACACTCCGCTTCGATCTGCGCGAGGCGCTCATCCATGGCCCACCTCGACGTCTAGAAATCTCGCTGGAGCCGCGCCGTGACCGACCTGCATCAGCTGCATGGGCTCACCTTTTCCACAGGTCGTGATGCCCCAAAGGTGCCAGTCGCTCTCGCCGCAGACCGCGTCGCAGTTGCCCCAAAACTTCGGAGTGCTCCCGGTGTAAACCGGGTCACGCAACATCCGGGTCTTTTTGCCGTGCTTAATCTCCCAAGCGACTTCGCAGCCAAACTGAAAATTCAGCCGCACGTCATCGATGGACCAGCTCTTGTTGGTCTCGATAAACAGCCCATCTTCAGTGTCGGCAATGAGCTCTTCAAGGGTGGGCCCGTTGGGGGATGGCTCAAGGTTTACGTTCACCATGCGGATCAACGGCGCACGCGAAAACCCATCAGCGCGCATCGAGCCTGAGCTCGGTACGCCAAGCTGTCCGGCGCTCTCACGCGAAGACAAGTACCCGACGAACATTCCTTCTTGCACCAATGGCGTTTTGCTCGCGGCAACTCCCTCATCGTCCCATCCAAAAGTCCCGAGACCTCCGGGATTGGTGGCGTCCGCAGTGAGGTTAACGTGCTTGGATCCGTAGCGAAATCGCTGCAAAAGCTCAGGCTGCAAAAACGAGCCGCCCGCGAGTGAGATCTCGGTTCCGAATGCCCGGTCCAGCTCGCATGGGTGACCGCAGCTCTCGTGCACTTGGAGCGCGAGCTGAGAGCTCTCTAAAATCACCGTGCGCCGCCCGACGGATACCTGTGGGGCGTGAAGAAGACCAATCGCTTCTTCTCTGGTTCGCTCCGCGAGCGCAAAAAATACTTTCGGATCCACACGCTCATAGCCCCCTTGACCTGCCTCGCCGTCCATCGCCGCAGGGAGACTCCGTCGTTGCGCAAGGCCCTCAGAGTTCACCGCGAAGCACGAAAGCCCAGCGCCACCATAAACGAACCGCTGAATGATCTCGGTACCCTCCGAGGTCACCAGGGCTTTGCGCACGCGAACCCAGTTCATCTGCGCTAAGGCACGACGAATGAGTGGCGCATTTTTGCTAGCAATTTCAGTAGCCGTTTGCAGCATCGACAATTTTTCATCGAGCGACACCGCGAAGGGGTCCCGCAGCACGTTGGTCGCATAACGTCCAACCGATGCTGCCATGGGAGTGAGCCGAACCTTCGTCCTTACGACGCTCGCAGTAGCTCGCGCCACGCTGAGTGCTTTCTCAGCCGCTCGTTTTGCGTCCGCGGCTAAGAAGCCTCCCACGGCGGCAAATCCCCAGGCTCCGTCGGCGATCACGCGCACGCCAAAGCCCATGGAGTCGTTCTGTTGTACGGCCTCAACGAAACCGTCACGGACTCGGAGGTTTTCGCTGGCTTCATCGACAAAACGCAGCTCTGCGTACTCAACACCGCGTTGTGATTTGAGCCAGTCGTAGGCCTCGTGAAGTGCGTTGAGCACCTGCTCGTCTGTGGGCTCATTCATCGATGAAGTGATGCTCATTTAGCGGACCTCAATCACGCCGACACGGCGCACGGTGCGGGGCATCATGGGATCGTCTTGCGGGAGCGTTTGGTTGGGAGACATCATTCCATCGCCATTCACAATGCGAGCAAAAACAGCGACAGTTGTCATAGCCGGGCGAGGGCCTTCAAAGAGCGATGTCCACAGGATCCGTGTCTCGCAGCTGTCCATCTCCGTCCCTGCGCGGTCGACACACGAGGTGTTGACGCCGTTTAAGACATAGGCAAAATCTCGGCGGCGATCGGGCATTGCACCAGCGGGCCAAAACAAGCGCCAGCCATGGGTGTCTTCGCTCGTAGCGCTGTTAAATGTTCGCATCCCTGCGAGGCCAAAGGCGGCTTCGACGCCAAATCCTTCGGTTCCAGCGCCGAGCGTGAGTCCTGCGCTGAGGGCCGTGTCTAATACTCCAGCGCGGTCGGTGAGCGACGAGAGCAGCGAGATACCGAGGGCGGGACGGCCACCAACTCCTTGGTAGTCGCGGTCGACGTAGAGGACAATCGCGTTTGCAGAGTTTGGACCCGCAGCGGCTTCGACCGTTCCACGGATGCCGATGTACAGCGAGGTGTCGTCAAAGCACATCCGAAGATCGCGCAGCTCGTTGGGGCC
>JANNCG010000980.1:0-2108 GCA_031386385.1 Myxococcales bacterium | reverse complement strand
AAATGATTCATGCGTACGGTCAGTCGTACACGTTTGGGATCGCGGTCCAAGAGACCCCCGTCACCGCAGCTACCGGTACGCGCGAGATCACGGTGCACGGAGCGTGGGCGCTTGTGCTTTGGGAGAAGGAAGCGATCATGGAGCTGAACAACTTCGATATAACCGCGGCGTCGCTATAATATGGAGACGATAACGAATGAACGTGCGCGCGATGTGCGTACTCGATCAGCGGATGCGGCGAAGGCGGCATTCCACGCCGGACGGTGCAGACGGGGGTTGATTCACCAGACCGGTGCGAGAACACAACTGGAGTACCAGAGTGTCGCCGCGAATCGTCATGGTGCCGTTATACTCCTCGACCACCGTACCACCCCCGTCGTAGCCGTTGAAACCACCGTTAAACGTTGCTCGCAAACTTGTTTGGACGCGGAGGTAGTGCCGCGGCAAATCGTTGTCTTCAAGGGCCGCTTCGAAGTGCAAGTTGTCGCCGAAGAGAATTTGGGCCCACAGTTCTGTGGGGCTCTCCGCGGGTTGGACCTCAACGGTACAGCCGTTTGGGTAAAACTCGCGCGGATTTGGCGAAGGGACTGGAGCGTTGTTGCAGAACGGTCGGGGAAGGCCATGAAAAGTCTGCAAACTTCCCGTCCAGCGGCCAACAAAATCGGCACGGTTGGGCGGCGGTTGTGCGGTGAACTGCGTGTCCAATTCCGTTCGAGCGCCACAGGACGCAAGAGCAAAGCATACGCACATAAACAATATTGTCCTTATCAGATGACACATCCCGTTCATGTTAGTGCGGATGGGATCAGAGTCAAGCAGAACACAAGGAGTAAGCGCGATGTTTATCGACGTTGTTATTCATGAGTCCGTGGTGACTGACGTCGTGATCGCGACGCTCAGCAAATTGGAGACTGCTGGGATGGCACCGCAGCTTCAAAACTATCGAAAGATCTGTGCATGGCAACCAGCGGATAACCTGCTGGAAGAGCCTGTGTCGTTTGAACAAATTTTAGCGTTCGATGTGGCGCGATCAAACGTGCAATTGCTGGAGGATAGACCCTCGGTGACTGAAGAGCGTGCCATGCTTGTGGTCCCGAACGGTGCTGGTGAGCAAGCAGAGTCTCCGCCTAACGTTGGAAGATTCTCGCTGTCGATTGCGGCTAATGTGGCTTCCAGCGCTGCATTGTATTGGGCCGGAACGCGCCCAACAGCGCCAGAGGTAGTCCGACGAACCGTCACGATGGCGGTCGAGGCAGCGTTTGCCCCTTCAGCAGCTGGCAACAGTCTCAACCTTCGGTTAAGCCCAGTTGCGGGTTTTGGTGGGCTTCCAGACGCGCTCGGCGCAAACCGGTTGGCCGGATTGCTGGCCGTCCTACAAGGGATTCCCATTCCCATCCCTCTGGCGGGTTTAGAGAGGACGCTCGGGGGAGTCCAATTTGTTGGCGTCAGCTTACGGACAATTCCTGCGAGTCACGTAGTGGTGCTTCGTTTGCTCTACGTCCCGATTGCGCGCTGGGCACCTCGGCCCGCTGACTCACAAGAGCTCGCCGCCACGCTTGCTGCTGAGTATGACGCGTTCAATCGTGTCCCCGGCAACACGTTCGCAGCGCAACTGCGAAACGACGAAAATACGGGCGAGCGAATCGCCATTATGGTCAACGAACCAAGTCTCAAGGCAGTGATGCTGTCGTTTATGCAGACCGCGTTGAGTGGGCCGCAAAGCAACGCGAGCCTTGAAACCAGTCGAGTCGCGCTCGCTTTTGCTCCGCTGCCACCCCCAAGCGGCATCGCTTTGTCGTCTGATTTCGACGTTCGAATACACGGGGCATGCAGGTCACAAATCAGAGACGCTGTGCCGGCTGGGCCGGCTGGCGGAGGCCGTGTGGGGGTCCCCCTGTCAGATGTCGTTGTGAGCCTCGGCGCAGCCATTTCAATGAACGTCCGAAACCAACTGTTCGAACTTCGGGTCAAGGTTTCGCCTCGGATCCATGGGGGATGGCTGGCGCTTTGTGCATCGAATCAGATCTCTGAACTTGGACAGATCGCTCGACCCTTAGGAGACTTCGCACTCCTCTTCCTCATCGCGTTGTTCCCCTTGTATATTTGGC
>JANNCG010000945.1:0-1682 GCA_031386385.1 Myxococcales bacterium | reverse complement strand
GGTGCTCACGTGACGGTGTACGAGTTGGATCAACGGGGGCATAGGTTGCCTCAAGCGTTGGGTGATGTGACGGCTGCAGAAGGCGGTCGATTTCAGCTCAGCGTGATCCCCGAAGGCTCCTCGATCATGCTCGTGATTCGTGAAGGTCGCAAAGAGAGAGAGTGGCCGCTCAGCGTCGTCTTCACTCCCGCAACACGTGTGAATATCCTTACCGATCGCGTTTTGTACGAGCCGGGCGAGACCATCAATGCGTGGATGAGGATCGTGGACAACGCGTCTGAAGTTCCCGTGGTGCACCGGAGCGTTGAGTGGACTGTGGGCGGCTCTAATGGAACACCGCGTTTAGGCCAAACACGTACAGCCACCTCTGAAGCCGGTGTCGCGAGTATGCGCGTGCTTATCCCTTCGAGCGCGCCCGACGGCACGATCCCCGTCACGGCCCTCGTGGATGGAGTACCTCACGTCGTTGCTGTAACCGTGGGTCGTCGCACAGTAGAGCGCGTCTTTGCGACGATGGTGATCAATCAGCGGGTGGTGCAACCCGGAGTGCGCGTGACCGGCAACGTCACGGTTCGCACGCCCTCGGGCTCACCCGTATCGGGTGCTGATGTGGTGCTCACGATGGGCGGACGAGACGCGGGGACCGTTCGCACGGACCAAGAGGGCATCGCGCAGTTTAGTGTGAATGCACCAACGTACCTTCGCGAGTCTGTCTCATCCGTGAGTATTTTTGCACGCGCAACGCATCCCGCGTTTGGCACCATCGGCACCACGGGGACCTTCACGCTCGCGAGAGTCCCGTACCAAGTGGAGTCCCAAGTGGCCAACGGGGCGCTTGTCCCTGAAGTATCGCAGAACCTTTTTCTCACGCTGACCGATCCGATCGGTGAGCCTCCTCCTGCACGAACGGGCGTGAGCATCGAAGGACCCGCCGTTTTAAATGGTCGCTTTCATGGCTTCACCGACAGCCGAGGGATGCTCACCGTCCCCATGCGACTCCCCCGCAACGCTGCTGCACATCACCAGACGGGTCCGTGTGAAGGAGCCACCGCCACCAGCTTCGATGTCATTGTGGAGAGCCAGATTCCTCTCGCAGCGCGGTTGTGCAAGAGAGCCAATACCAGCGCTACGGTGGTCCCTCGTGTGTTAAGCGCGAGCGTACTCGCGGGTGCTCGAATTGATGTCGCGATTGACCGCTCTCCCCTTTCCCGAGGCAAGAGCGTAGCGGTTGAGTTGCTGCATTATGCTGGGACCGACGGTCGAGGTGCAGTCCTGGCGACGACCATCGCAGGAGCCGGCGACACGCGGGTCTCGCTCACCATTCCCCCTGCGTATTTGGGCGTACTTCTTGTACGTGCCCGTCCCATGGGTGCCGATGGTGCGGCCGAAGGGACCGGCGCGACCGACAGCCTCATGGTGCGCCCTGCCCATGTGTTTGATCTCAATATCACCGCCGACAAAGAGCTGTATCACGTACGAGAGACCGCTCATCTCACAGTGCAATCGCCTGCGGGATTACAGGGTGGATACATCGCCTTTGTAGCCCGCGATCTCGCCGCTCACGGAGGCGAGCGCCCTTGGTCTCTTAGCTGGCTCAATCGAGCCTTCTCTGATGCACTCGAAAACACCACCACCAGCGAAGGAGATCGCTTGGTGCGAGCGGCTCTCGCAGCGAGCCTTGA
>JANNCG010000923.1:0-4306 GCA_031386385.1 Myxococcales bacterium | reverse complement strand
GGATGATGAGTATGTGTTGCGAGCGGGTCGCCGCGCGGTGCAGATCGCGCCAGCAGCGGGGGTTGGCGAAGAGCTTGAGCGTGATCTCGCCCAGGCGAGCGCTGCCCAGCCCGGACGCGGGATCTTTCGTCGGTTGCTGGTGAGCTACTTTGACAACGCTGCTCGTCCGTTGATCAACCGCGTCAAGCAAGGATCGACGCAAGAGGCTCAGCTTGCTCGCACCGAGCTGCTTCGGTTGGGTGCCCGCGCGTTGGCCCCGTTGCTTGACGCGCTTGGCGACCAAGATCCCGCTCAACAGAGAATCGCCCTGGATATTCTCGGTTATCTTGGCAACGTGAATGCGTCCAGTGCGCTGGTCACGCTCGCAGAAAACACCGAAGCGAGCAGCGATATTCGCCAGTCTGCGCTTCTTGCAGCTGGCGCCCTTGGTGATCCGCGAATGCTTCGACGGTTTACCGCGCTGATCGATCGGAGTGATCCTGCGGTCAGTACGATCGCGGCCTGGGCTGTTGCGCATGTTCGCGCGCACGCTGCGACCGACGAGCTGCTTCGGATTGTGAGCACCTCGCCCAATGAGAGCTCGCAGATGATGGCGGTCTTGGGCTTGTCAACGTCACATGATCCACGGGTTCGAGTGCTTTTGCGACGGCTCGTCAACACAGAGTCGGCAGAAGTTGACCCACGAGTTGGGGCTGGGTTGCGCGCTGCGGCAGTCGTCGCGTTAGGTCCCATGGCGGACCGAGATGGGCAGGCGATGTTGCTCTCATCTTTGCAGGCTTCACCCACACAAATGCGCGCTGCGGCGGCTTGTGCGCTTGGTGCGCTTGGCGCAAGCTTGCCGGCGCAGGCACGAGAGCCGCTGGTGTTGCCGTTGGCTCGGGCGTTATTTATGCCTGACGATGGCAGACTCTCGGTGCGTCGTGTGGCCGCGCGCGCGCTGATTGCGTTGTCCGGTGGTGTTGCAGAGTCATCTTCGAGGGTCTTTGACGATCCCGCGTTTGCTCGATCGGGCACGGACATGCTTCGTGCGATGCTAGATCCGTCTGATAAATCACTGGACGGAGGCGTAGTTGTTCGTGCGCACGGCGACGCGCTAACGACTGCCGCTCGTGAGTCGTTGAGCAACCTGAACGAGGGGATGTTGGTTGTGCTTGGTGCTATTGTTCAGCCCGGCTCGTTTGCTCCGCTCGTCGATCGTCGTGCGCAGCAGGTCCAGTCCGAGACGACCGTCGCGATTCAACAGATCATTCGCGAGCTGGCGGCGCCTGTCGCGCTGTTGGTCACCCACAATCAGGCATCGGTGCGGCGAGCAGCGGTGACGATTTTGGCGCAGGCCGGCGAACCAGGAATTCCGGGGCTCATCGCTGCCCTCCGTGACGAGGACGAAAACGTGGCGACCAAAGCAGTGGAGGGGCTTCGGCCCTTCGTCGCCCATCGGGAGGTGACCGAGGCACTCGTCGCGCGGCTGCGACCCGAGACTGCTTGGCCGTTGCGAGCCGCAGTCGCTGAGTCCCTTGGCTCGGTGCAACTTGAGCAAGCAGTCACAGCGCTCAGTGACGTTTTGCAGCATGACTCGTTTGCTTACGTCCGCGTCGCGGCGGCAAGGGCGTTGCGTCAGGGATCTTCAACAAACCCATCGGTTCAAACGCTGTTGCAGCGGGTTGGCCGAGATGATCCCGATCCAGGGGTCCGTGAGGCTGCTGGCGGCAATCTGTAAACTGTAGTTCACAAAAAGTCGATAGGTCTCTCAACCGCCAAAAGAAAACGGGTGGGGATGTACATCGGTGATTGACGGTTTGTGTAAGAACCGCCTACTTTCCGTCCGGTTCGTGCGAGTTGGTTTTTGTGCGACCTTTTGAATTTTCAGGGATGGATCCGTTATTCGGTTACGCTTGTGGTCGTTGTGACACGTTTTCGCCCTTCGATGTCGGCCTATGTCCGTCATGCGGTACGGCTTTAGGTTTTGGCGCTCCACAACGAGAGCAATCCTCCCGCGAACGGGCTGAGCTTCGTCGCTCAGTCGCAAGTGATCAACCACAACCAACTGTGGACCCTATTGTTTCGAGTTCTCTTCAACCGGCGCAACAAGCGCCATCGATTCAGCCGGTCGCGCCGCCCGAACCTCCACCAATAGTGGTGGGGCCCGTGCGGCTCCCGGTGAATTTTATTGTCACGGAGGCACTGATGGAGCAGGCACGCAGTTTCGTTTGTAAAAGCTGCTACACGCCGGTCCCGCAAGGACACAAGTTCTGTGGTCGTTGTGGAGCCAGCGTTCCGCGAGAGATCATGGCGGCGCAGACAATGCTCTTGTCGAAGATGCTTGAGCCCGGAAAAGCCAAGCTCGTCGTGATCAAGGGCGAAGGCGTATCGAGTGATCCCAACGATGAGACCGTCTATTTGTTAGGCGGTCGTCAGCACGTTACGGGCAGATCTCAGGGACAGATTGTCTTTGAGAAGGATCCCTGGGTATCACCCCGGCACGCGAACTTTTACTACCGCGAAGACGGAAAGCTCATCGTCAAAGATGAAGGCTCCATCAACGGAGTATATTTGCGTGTCCGCCAGCCTGTTGAGCTGCAGCCAGGAGACAGTTTTTTGTCTGGCGAGCAGGTGTTTCGGGTTGAAGCCGCGCCTCGCGACACAGACCAGGCCGATGCAGACGGCACTTTTTTCTATTCGTCTCCGAAGCGCCCAACGGGTTTTCGTATGACACAACTTCTTCGCGGTGGATCCACCGGCATGGTGATCTGTGCAAAAGAGTCAGTCACTGTCGGCCGTGATGGATGCGACATGAACTTTCCAAACGATGCATACATGTCTGGCCGCCACTGCAAACTTGAGATCAATGGCGGGCGATTCATGCTCGCTGACACTGGCAGCAAAAACGGGACTTACTTCCGAATTCGTGGCGAGCGAGAGCTGGGCCATGGCGACTACGTGTTTGTGGGTCGCGAGCTGCTTCGTGTAGACATTTCGGCGTAGGGACGAAAGGCAAACATCCGTGATTACCTGTGCAAAATGCAACAAAGACAATCAACCGCACTACAAGTTCTGCCTTGGTTGTGGCAGCGAACTTCCCCGTGATGGAGGAGGTGGCGCGAAGCCCTTTCACCCCACACCGCCTGCAGGTGTTCCTGCAGTGAATCCTGCGACTGCTGCTCCTGCGGCTGCGGTCCCGGTACCTCGCCCCCAAGGGGCACCGGGTCCGTTTGGCGCTCCTCCAGCAGCGGCACCAAACCCATTCGGATCGACCGCTCCGGCGCCGCCACAAAGCCCATCGAACAATGGATTTGCACCCGTTTCGGCTCCCGTTGCTCCGAGCGTTGCAGGACCGAAGTTTCACGCTTCGTGCCCGCAGTGCAGCTCAGCAAACACAGGCAACAAACGTTTTTGTCTCACCTGTGGTTTTGATCTCACAGCACCCGCTGGTGCCGCGCCTATGGCAGCACCTCCAATGGCAGCGCCTCCAATGGCAGCGCCTCCAATGGCAGCACCTCCAATGGCAGCGCCTCCAATGGCAGCGCCTCCAATGGCAGCGCCTCCAATGGCAGCGCCTCCAATCGCGCCGCCCTCAACGATGTCCCGCGCACAACTGGTCCTGATCTCTCCAGACGGAACCGAAGGTGGGACCTTTCAGCTCAGCGAAGGCGCAACGCGAGTGGGCCGCACGACGGATCCGCTGTTTCAGACCGATCCGTACATGTCGCCACAGCACGCGACCTTCACCGTGCAAGGTACAACGGTCACTGTCCAAGATGAAGGCTCGCTTAACGGCGTGTACCTTCGTGTTGCGAAGCAAGATCCCATCGAGATCAAGCACGGAGATGTGTTTCGCGTTGGGCAGGAGATCCTGCGATTTGAGCGATACAACGCTGTGACACCGGAGGCCGATGGGACTGAGCGTCAAGGCGCGCAGATCGATGGCTTGGTGGGTCGTATCTCGTTGCTCGTGGGTCGCGAGACCACGGGTAATGCGTTTCCGATTCCGGTGACGGGTTTGTTCTTGGGTCGAGAGCGTGGCGACATTTTGTTTCCTGAGGACGGTTATGTCTCAGGGCTTCACGGTCAGCTCATTTGGGATCAAGCAACGAGCAAGTTGACGCTCACGGACCTGAACAGCTCAAACGGAACCTACATCCGCTTGCGCGCTCCTCGAGCACTGCAGCATGGCGATCTCTTGTTGATGGGACAGCAGTTGTTTCGCTTGGGGATTGGCTGAGAGTATTTAGATCTTTGCGAGAAATTGCAGGATCTTTTCGTTCACAAGCGCGGGCTGCTCAATGGGGAGAGTGTGTGTGCCATCTGG
>JANNCG010000910.1:0-1935 GCA_031386385.1 Myxococcales bacterium | reverse complement strand
GTCTATGGGTGGTCTTATGGGGGATACCTCTCGGCGCTAGCGCTGCAACAATCGCCTGTATTTTATCACGCTGCTGTAGCAGGAGCGCCCGTCACCGATTGGCGAGACTACGACACGCACTACACCGAGCGATATTTGGGTTTGCCCACAGAGCAGGCAGCGAACTACGACGCAAGCTCTGTGCTGACGAGCGTGGCCAACGTGACGCAGCCGCTGTTGTTGATCCACGGGACGGCCGACGACAACGTGTACTTTCTGCACTCACTCAAGTTGATGAACGCCCTGCTACGGGCCGAGCGCCGCGTAGAGTTCTTTCCGCTCATGGGGATGACCCACATCGTGAACGACGCCGACATGAACCGCTTGACCTACGGGAGAACAACCCGCTTCTTTCGCGAACAACTGTATCGAGATTTGCTGTAAGAAGCCTAAACGTCAGTGACACAGCAGTCTGCTCGGGTCGAAGGACTCAAAAAATTTTTGCGCTCAAGTGCCGTGGGTGCTGTGGCAACGATTGTCGATTTAAGTCTCTTGCTGCTGTTGCAAAACAGCCTTCATTTGCACGCAATTCTTGCAAAAACGATCGCTCTCTCCTGTGGGATCTCGACGCAGTTTTTTGGCAACCGCATCTTCGCTTTTAAAGCGGGAGCAGGCCGAGTGGGCCGCCAGTTAAAATGGTTTTTGCTTGTTGAGGCGGTAGCATTTGTCGCAACAATTATAGTTTATGGATTATTGTATCGCTGGTTTGCCGCGATCGCAGTTCGGGCACAGACTCCTGGAAAACTGTTCGGCATGATGCCGCCCGAGGTCGCCGCAAGCCTGCTCTCTGGGTTCGTCGTGTACTATCTCTTTAGCTACCCGATGTGGAATCGCGTCTTCAAATTGACGCCCGAAGAGCTAGCAAAACAACAACTCGAGGATGCAAAATGACCGTCTCAATCTGGCGCGACAGACTCTCAAAAGACGTCCTCGCCAACGTAGATGTCGCGATTATTGGCGGCGGAATCGCCGGGCTCTCGGTAGCGAGACAGTGCATTCTTCACGGGCTCCGGCCTTGCGTCATTGAAGCCCGCGATCTCTGCGCTGGCGCGACGGGTCGCAACGCAGGTTTCGCGATGACCGGGCTCGCTGAACCATACGCGATCCTGATCGACCGATTCGGCCGCGACACTGCGAAGGCCATTTGGCTCAGCTCGCAAGCAAATCTTCGCGAGATTGTCGCGCTCTGTGCAGACGAGTCAATCGACTGCGAGTTGGTGCCGTGCGGGAGCGTGGTTGCCGCATGGACGGCGCAAGAGCGCGACGAGCTGCTCGCCTCGCAAAAATTATTGGTAGACGATGGCTTCGATGCAACGTGGCTTCATGGATCTTCTTTGGCAGAGAAGCTCGGCTCGGATCGCTACCACGGGGGCATATTTGTTGCGCAGGACCATGGGATTCATCCGGTAAAGTTTGTCCAAGGGCTGGCGGAGTACGTGCGGCGCAATGGTGGACTAATCTTTGAGCAACATGAGGTGCGGAGGTTTTCCGATCAGGGAGATCACGTGGCAGTCGACACCGCACGGGGCTCGTTCGTCGCACAAAAACTGGTCTTAAGTACCAACGCGTATACGCAAAATATTCACGCCGTGCTCGGAGCTAAAGTGCTCCCAGTGCGGGGTCAAGTGTTGTGCACCGAGCCGGTCGCCCCGCTGATCCACGCGTTGATTTATACGGATGAGGGATTTCAATACGCGCGGCAATTACCAGACGGTCGTGTGGTGGCTGGAGGCTGGAGGCGAGATTTTGCGCTCACGGAGGTGGGTCTGGGCGACCAAATCACAGAGGGCGTGCAGGGGGGCATCGAGTCCTGGCTTGGCGAGGCATGGCCGGGGCTTAGAGATGTCGCGATCTCGCACCGCTGGAGCGGCACGATGGGCTTCTCGCCCGATGGGC
>JANNCG010000904.1:0-2013 GCA_031386385.1 Myxococcales bacterium | reverse complement strand
TGAAAGCATCTTCTCGAGCGAGTCGTCTTCGGGGAGAACGCAAATCACCGGCATGCTGCGATCAACAAGCGCTAAGGGACCATGCTTCATCTCACCCCCTGCATAGCCTTCAGCGTGAACGTACGAGATCTCTTTCAGCTTCAACGCTCCCTCAAGAGCGACCGGAAAAGACACTCCTCGCCCAAGAAAAAGAGCATTTTGTGAGGGGCTAATATCTCTCGCGATGGCCTGCACTACGCTCTCACGATCCAGTGCGTCGCGCATTTTTTCTGGAACCTTCACAAGCTCTGCCAGCAGACTCTTACTTCGCTCTGGGCTGAGTGCCCCACGTACGACGCCGAAGTGTACAGCGAGCAACGCCATAGCCGCGAGCTGCGCGGTGAAACACTTGGTGCTCGCGACTCCGATTTCAGGCCCCGCGTGCGTGTACAGGACGCCGTCGGACGCTCTGGCGATCGCGCTGCCTTGGACATTGACGACTGAGAGTACTTTCGCGCCGTGCAGCCGCGCTTCTTTGAGCGCCGCAAGCGTGTCGGCGGTCTCACCAGACTGCGAGACCGCGACAATCAGATCGCCGGGCAAAATCACCGGTCTTCGGTACCGAAACTCACTCGCAAGCTCGACGGTTGTTGGGACTCGCGCGAGCTCTTCGAGCAGGTAGCGACCATACACTGCTGCGTGAAAACTGGTGCCACACCCAAGTAGAATGATCCGCTTGGTATCCTTTGCAAGGGACTCTGTGACGCCAAGCTCTTCACCAATACACTTGCCCGACTCAAGATGGATTCGACCCCGAAGAGTGTCTTCGATCGCGCGTGGCTGTTCGTGAATCTCTTTGAGCATGAAGTGTTTGTACCCCCCACGCTCTGCTTGAACGAGCGACCATCGAATCGTCGTTGGGGCACGAGTGACAGACTCGCCGGCGAGGGTTTCGATCGTCGCGGTGTTTCCGTGGAGAATCGCAATCTCTCCGTCCTCAAGAAACACCACGTCGCGGGTGTGCGCCAAAATAGCGGGCACATCACTGGCTGCGAGGACTGCGTTGTCGGCGTAGGCAAGGACCAACGGTGAGGCATGCTTGGCGACAACAATGGTGTTGGGTGAATCGTTGGACATCACGGCAATGGCATAGGCGCCACGGAGTTCACGAAGTGCGTCGCGAACGGCCTCAACGAGCGTGAGCCCACGAGTCATGGCGAGATCGACCAGGTGTGCGACGATTTCTGTGTCGGTATCCGAGGAGAAAACCCTGCCAAGTGTCTCGAGCCGATGCTTTAACTCAACGTGATTTTCGATGATCCCGTTGTGAACGACGGCTACCTTGCCCGATACGTGCGGATGCGCATTGCGCTCGGAGGGCGGACCATGCGTCGCCCAGCGCGTGTGGCCAATACCGGTTGAACCCGCGAGGGGTTCACGGGTCAAAAGTTCTTGAAGTGCCGATAATTTGCCCGCTGCGCGGCGCAAAACGATCGACGTGCCATCGTGAACGGCTAATCCGGCGCTGTCATATCCGCGATATTCGAGCATTCGGAGGCCATCAATTAACAGTTGTGCGCACGGTTGGGGTCCGACGTAGGCAATGATTCCACACATGGGTTTGAGCTATGTCCTTTTATGGGCAGATAAGAAAACTGATGGGTTGGTAGCACGAGCGGTCAAAAGTGTTCGATGGGATCTGCATCGACCGGTTGGGTTTTGGCCTTCAGCGGTTAATTTGACGCCATCACTGGGCGCGAACCTGTAGGTGAACCTCGCGGTCGCACCTCGGGACATGTCTCCGGTCGCTGTCTTGCCAAAACTCATGATGACTGCGGTCACTACGGGACGCTTCGCTCGATTAAACGTGACCTCTAACCCCACGAACATGTCCGTGCAGTCTCCAGTGCTCAAGCGGCTCTCGCTGTCCTGGCGCTGCAGTGCAAATCCGCGCTAATTTAACGCTGAATCGCCGTTGTCTTGGGCGGTGGAGCCGTACATCGTGTGGATGTGTGCGATCCAGAGTTCCCACTC
>JANNCG010000898.1:0-3802 GCA_031386385.1 Myxococcales bacterium | reverse complement strand
CTGAAACGTCGCAAACCGCTCGAGCTCTTGCTCAATGCGCTGCTTGCGTTCGCGTCGCTGGCCCTTGGCAATCCAGGTCCATTGCTGCATCAAGAGTCGTTTGGCTACCCGATCGGTCTTTAAGTCCACAGTGGCTACAATCTGATTGTCCATCAACACCGGAAGCGCGAAGTACCCAAACTGTCGCTTCTCTTTCGGAACGTAAGCCTCAAAAAAATGCATGTAATCAAACACACTGAGCACCCGCTTGCGCTGGATCATCAAGGGGTCAAATGGCGACAGCAGCACCACCGGGTCCTCCATCACGCGTGCGGCGTCAGCAAGGTCTCTCGGAGTGATCCAAAACGTCGGCTTGCTGATCCCCTCAATGCGCACCTCGGTGAGGGTCTTGTTTTTCACGCGGGCTTGGATGACCGCGAGCAGCTCGGGTTTAAGCTTGGGCTTTAGATGGCAGATTGAGTCGAGAGAGACCCAGGACTGAGAGCGAAGGGCACGGTCTAAGAGGTAGTTGGTTCGTTCGCTCGCGCTTGCTGGTTTTGGTGGGATTTTCCACGCAAAATGTCGATGTGTGAGCTCGTAGCTCTTCAGCATTCCTTCGCGGGAGTTGATGGTCACGTCGCCGGAGTGAAAAGCGCGAGAGAGCGCTCGCTTGGACGGCTTGCGGCTCGCCCACGCGTGGTCTTTCTCGACCAGCTCGTCGTCGTCGATGTCCCTGAGCGTCAGGGGTCCCTCGGTCTTGATGCGCTCAAGAATTTTTTTCACTTCGCTGAGCTTCGCGCGCCCGAGCCAAGGTCCGGGGCTCTTTGCCACCTGCGCCATGTCGTCCATAAAGTATCGAAAGTCGCTCGCAGAAACATACGCCAACGCGTGGGTCCAGTACTCAAACACACTCTTGGCCGTGCTCTGCAGGTGCGCCAAATCCGCCCGCTGATACTCTGGAATCCTTGAGTACAAAATATGGTGGTGGCAGCGCTCAATCACGTTGATAGTGTCAATTTGCACGTATCCCAGCTGCTCGATCGCCGCTTGTGCCGCGGACGGTCCCGCACCAAAGGGCGCTTTGGTATCGAGCCGCTGCGCACGAATCCACAGCCGTCGCGCTTGGTATTTGCTGATGACAGGGCAGGTCGGCATCGTTAGGATTCTACTGCATTGAGCGCTCAAACCCTATCCGCTTTAGTTCTGCGCCCTCCGGAGCTTGCAGACTGCGACGAGCTGGGTCACGTGCACGTCAACGCTTGGAAGGTCGCGTACCGAGGGATCATGCCCGACGGGTATCTTGATGCCCTGCGGTGGCAAGACCGCGCACAACGTTGGCGTGAGATCTTAAGCGCTCCTGCGGATGAGGTCTGGCGTCGCGTCGCTGTGGCAAACGCACGTGTGGTGGGATTTGTCGCGGTGGGTCCTCATCGGACCCTCGGGGTCGAGGCCTCTGAGCTGTGGGCTATCAACATTGACCCCGCTGTGTACGGTACCGGAGTGGGGCAAGCGTTGATCGAGGCGGCGCATCAAGAGCTTCGAGGGCGAGCTTTTTCGCAGGCGGTTTTGTGGTGTGTGAAGGACAATCACCGAGCGATTCGGTTTTATGCGCGCAACGGATGGCATCACGATGGCACCGAGCGGATCGAGTTTTTTGAGCAGGTCGCGGTCACTGAGCTGTGCCTGGTCAAAGAGCTGCGAGGGCTCAAGGGGGCATTGGCGCCGGGGTCTTGAGCTTTGGTGCGCCCCAGCGAAACACATTTCTTCACTGGTAATATCCCCAGAAGCCCGCACACTTGTTCGAAGTGAAGCGCTCGACAGTACTCCGTGTGGCGTTAGTGGTGTTGGTGGTGACGGTTCTTGCGGTTGCTTACAAAACCGGAGTCTTGGCGCAGTTCTCGGACCTGGCGACCGCGCGGCAGACGCTGCTGGGGTTGCGAGGGTGGGGGATGGTGGCGTTTGTGCTCGCGTACGCGTGCCTGCAGCCGTTTGGGGTTCCAGGGACGATCTTTGTGTTTGTGGCGCCGTTGATTTGGCCGTTTCCGGTGGCGTTTGCGCTCTCCATGACCGGCACCATGATCGCCAGCGTGGTGGGGTTTTCGTTTGCCAGGTTTGTGGCTCGGGACTTTTTGCTGCCTAGAATTCCCGTGCGATTTGCCAAGTACAACGACGCGCTAGAGAAGCACGCTTTGGGTACCGTGGCGTTGTTGCGGTTGATTTTTTGGATGCCGCCGCTGCTGCATGCCTTTTTTGGCCTCTCAAAGGTGCGCTTCTGGACCCATTTTTGGGGATCACTCTTGGGCTATATTCTTCCGCTTTTGGTCACGAGCTACTTTGGTCCTCCGTTGCTTGAGTGGATCAAAGGGTTGTCGGTGCAGTCCTGGGCGATCGCGGGCGGGACACTCTTCGCGCTGTTAGTCGTGGCGCTGCTGCTTCGCAGACGCCAGGCTGCAGTGCTTGACGAAAAGCCCGCAGGACCGCCAGTTGTCACAAAGAAGTAGCTGGATATACACAGCGAAAACCGACTCCGCTGAGCCCATGCCTCGCGTAGTTTAATCCCCGTTGTGACACACGAAACAAGCCAGGGACTGAGTCCAGCCATGCTCCACCACGGTGCACCGGGGTATCGACACCGGAGTGAGAGACGTCGTTGGCATAGCTTCCGAGCTGTTCTTGATACCCCGTGAGGGTCCACTGCCACACGTTGCCCACCATGTCGCACAAGCCCCAGGCATTGCAGCGGGGACCAGACGTCACCAGCGGTGCGGTCTCTCGGCGACACCCCCGCGACCCACACTCAACCGAGCTGATCACGCGAGATGTGTCAAACGTCTCACCCCACCAGTAGGTCCCCTGCGTTCCGGCGCGTGTGGCGTACTCCCACTGCGCTTCGGTCGGGAGATCGCCGCCGACCAGTCGACAGTAGGTCCGGGCCGCGATCCAGTTGACGCAGTTGACTGGGTGCTCTGCGCGAGCGGAGAGATAGTTGCATTTTCCCTGCCATTCAGCGGGTGTTTGGTCTTCTCGCCACCAAAGAGCGGTGCGCTCGATGGCCGTGATCTCGATCGCATAGCGGGCGAAATCAGCCGCGCTCACCGGCGTACGATCCATCAAGAACGCGTCGATCGTGAACCTCGTTTGGGGTCCCTCATCGGCGTCGCGCGCCGTGTCAGTGATGGTGGATCCCATCAGAAAATCCCCGCGAGCCACTCGCACGACATCTCTGACCGGGTGCGTGGCGGCTGGCAGCGTCGCACCCTGCCGCTCAACGTGCGCAGAGCGGCATCCGTAGACCTGCAGCATCATCCCCAGGGTCCTCCAATAGTATAGCTTCAAAATACTACCTCGGTTTGCCGGTGGGTCTGCGGGTAGGCGCAAACTTATCAATCAGGCCATCATTGCTGGGCTGGATCGTCTCGGCCATCGCGATCTGCCGTGCTCTCTCCGCAGCGGCATGAACCAAAGGAGCGAGCAAATCTACTGGCGATTTGTCACCACTCCACCCAGAGGGGATCCCCAGTTGCCGAAGCACAGCCTCGGTTGCCAACGGGCCACCAAAGGTCTCAAACGACAGATGCAAATTCGGAAGCGGGCCCACGGCTTGCTCGTACTCTTCTGCGCTCAGCTTTCCTAACGTCACCGTCGCCACCTCGCGCGTCTGGGCGTGGGACTCAATCGCCGCGGCGGGTGTATCGCTGCTGGTGCTCTCAGTGACACGGGCGGCGCGGAGGGCATCGAGGACCTGGGCTTTGGTGCGCCCGCGCAGCTCGAAGAGCAAAAATGGATCGCGGTCTAGAGCATCACCGAGCACATAGTGTGTTGA
>JANNCG010000867.1:0-3882 GCA_031386385.1 Myxococcales bacterium | reverse complement strand
CGAAAAACAAGCCACGTTTGCAACGCAGCCACCGAAGCAACAGCACCGTGAGTCTTTGCCACAGCCCGTGCAAAGGTCGGGTCCGGCGCTTATGGTGACACACGCTGCGTCGGGCGTTCGCATCGAAGGTTTGTCGATCGAGCAGCTTGCGGCGCTGTTGCGAGGCTTGAGTTGATTGCGCTCGATGCGCGAAAAACCGTGTGGGTTTATCGAGAGCCAGTGGAGTAGGGAGCGCGAGGGACATCTCCCTCGCCCTTACAAGGTCGCAAGCAGTACGATGGACTCTGGGCCATCGCGGTGAGCGTGATGAAACGCGATGTTTTCAGCGGTGACTTCTTTTTCTTCATCGGCCAAACGCGACGCAGAGCGAAGGGTTTGTGATCGACAGTCAGACGCTTTGGGACCAAATAAACTCGGTGGCTTTCTGGAGCATGGGGGCGTATCGGGCGATTCAGGCACAAGTGTTGAGCGCTCCTGTGGTGGGCACCGCGTCGTCGTCGACGAACGGTCGGCCCGACCACGATCACTACGGTGAATTTTCGAGCACGACGGCAGTCGCGAGTTTCACTACGAATTGGTCCAGCGCGCGTTCAGAAACGCCAGCGTTGAGCTCAATGGCGTTTATGGCGCCACTCGGATCGGAGTAGACAAATCGGGCGTCGTTTCCCCACTCGACGAGAATCGCAAACCATCCTCGCCACGTGGCAACATGCGGAGGTAGGACAACGAAGGGCGTGTAGCGCGCACTGTCAGCGGCGACTTCAGCATCGGTTCGCGAATCATCAACGAATAGCGCGCGTTCTACCTGTTGAATCGCTGATTGTGCGTCCATTGAGTACAGATCGATGTCCGCGCGTTGCGCACGGCGATTTGCGATCCTTTCGAATGCCGGGCGAAGTGGCAGGAGAACCTCTTCGGCGACGCCCCCAATTTGGCGGCCGCTGACGAAGAGACTGACTGTGCCAACAAGCCAATTGGGCATCGTGCGATTGATGTCGATCTCGAACTCGAGCGAACAGGAGTGTTGATTGTTGGAAGTACTCATCTCACGACACCAAGTGCTCTCCGGACTCGGATTGGTATGTCATTCAGCGGCGTATCTCGCGGGCCTGAGCCGGTATGACCCGTGAAATGAAATCCGCCAACACTGTCGTTATAGTAGTGATAAATTCGTCCGTTTTGACGACTTCGGCCATACCACGCTCCGTCTTCGAATATCGACGCGACGAACACCTCCTGAGAGTCCGGAGGTTCCGGAGTTTTGTGTGGATTATACCTCCCGAGAGGATCCCGGGGATTGTGCGCGGGATTCGGCCGAAATGGGCCGCGTACGGGTGTGGGTGTGGGCATTGTCATCGAAACGCTTGGAACGATGGGGAGCCGGGGTGGGGGACGTCCTCGCATCCCCGCGGTGCTGCTTGCATCGCAGCGGCAAACGCGGTGAGACAGTCTAGGAGCGACAGCTCGGTTGTTGGGCTTGAAGGACTTTCTCCTCCGCGCTTGGGTGCAAAGGGTCCCACGAAGCAAGTTAGCAAGTTTGTACCCGTCCGCGGACAGCGCGACAAACCAGCGGCGGTTGCATCGCCGCGACGGAAGAGACGGAATGGTCAGGCTTTGCCACCGCACTTGCAACAATCGGCTCCGGAACTTGTGGTGACACATTCTGCGTTGGGGTTCGAATCAAAGGGCTGTCGATCGAGCAGCTTGCGGCGCTGATGCGAGGCTTGAGTTTGTGAATATCGCTCCTCAGGCCATGGTCACAGTGCGCGGTTCATCGACTTGTTCGCGGAGAATTTACATCTCGCGCTCTACGCTAAACTCGACAAGGTCGGTGTCTCACGCTCACTGGCACAGAGGGAACTCAGCACGAGCGGCTGCTACAGCTGTCCAAACGCAGCCAATTGTGACACGCTCGTCCCTGTTGAGTACTATCCAATTGAACACGCTACGATCCGTGCGGCGGTAGCAAATTTCAACCCGGAACCATGGAGTTGGTGAATCTCGGCGACGCCGCGAACTCCACGAGACTCACGATGACGAAACCAGCCACGTCGCAAATTGTCTCACGAATCGTCTATCAAAACGGAGCGGTGTCTCCGACTGGATTCAATTGGGACACGTCAACGACGGCCACCACTGCTCTCGGGGCCACTGCATGGCGAGATAGCCTCGGGATCGCGCTCAGCACAAACACCACCACTCACCGCGCGGTCTTCCGCGTCTTGGACCCAACATTCCCAGTTCGATAGAGGACCAGAAATGAAAAGCACCTTCAACACTTGCGCTACTCGTCGATCAGTCATTCTCATTGGCCTCGCGATCGGCCCGAACCTGGCTTCATGCGCCCCGATTGAGGCAACGCCAGCATGTGTCATCTTGTACGTTCGATCAGCAAATATGCAGCCACTGTCCGACGCACGGGTAACTATCCTACCCCCATCAGAACATGCAGTACTTGCACCCTTTCAGACAAGTTCGGGGGCAGTTGGACTGCCATTTTGCTCTGGAACACATTCTTTCGAAATCACCCATCCCGCGTACCGCACAAAACGCATGACATATACTTCACCGAGAGACCGACCGGCGCTGCGAAATACGTTCTCCGATCAAGTGATCGTGACGCTCGACACCCCATAGTTGCGATCAGTTGCCGTCTGGGAGCTCGTCGATCCTCGTGAACATCCAAGACTCGCGAAGCTTCTCGATGAGCTGTCGACGAAGCTCAACACACGCAGTCCAACCAAGATCTACCTTACCCCTGGCGTTGAAGCCGCGGTGTATGAGATCGGCGGTGCATGGGCGCAGCTACGGGGACGCTCGGTGCGGTGCATGATTCTCGGCGCGGGGCTCTTAGAGATCCTCACGATGGACGAGCTTAGAAGCATTTTGGCCCATGAATATGGCCACTTTCGCAACAAGGATACCGCCGGCGGTCACCTGGCGCTGTCCGTCCGGCGGACGATGATGCGCACAGCCGAACTTCTCGCAAAACAGGGCGCGACCAAAATGAGTCCGTTGTGGTGGTTTACGCAAGGGTATTACAAATTGTTTATGCGGATCTCGCAGGGCGCCTCACGGTTGCAAGAGATTTTGGCGGACCGAGTGGCTGCACGCGCATACGGCTCTGAGACGTTTGCAACGGCGCTACATGTGACGGTCGAACAGACGCATTGGTTCGAGCTCGCAGCGGACCGCGTTGTCGAGGCGACCCTCGCGGGCAAACACGCCATTACAAATATCTACGAGCAAACCCGAGTCCTTTCCGCAGACGAGTCCGAGGTGCAACTGGCGAGCAGCAAAGATTTTGCTCGTGAACCGTCGCCGTACGATTCACATCCCTCGGCCCTTGAGCGCGTCGCGTTGGCAAACGAGCTGAATTTTGCTTCGCCGAAGCATCGAGACACGCGGTTGGCGTCAGAGATCTTTCGCGACTGGCAAGAGCTGCAGTTCGTGATGACGGGGTATTTTTTAGGCGATTATCTTCACCGAACGGGTAAAAATCTTAGCGAGGCACAGGTCCCCCTGGATGCCCGACCGGACGATCCAAACGAGACCACGCAAGAGCGCTAAGGACGAGCCCGATGCAGGGACATCAGCGATCAAAAGTACGTCCTCGCCCGTGCAACCGGTTTGACGAACGAACCAAAGGCAGGAGCCGAGTGCGGTAGTTCCGCTCGCTCGGATCTGTGCGGGGGGCGGCCCGAGTCTTCGTCGACGAAGGGCCATCCCTACCGCGATCGATGATAGCCGATTCAGTCGCGTGAGGACGTACGATCGCGTCCCTTCCCAAGGGGCGCGGCCCGCGTCGCCGTCGACGAACGGGCGGCCCGACCACGATCACTACGGTGAATTTTCGAGCACGACGGCAGTCGCGAGTTTCAC
>JANNCG010000865.1:0-4478 GCA_031386385.1 Myxococcales bacterium | reverse complement strand
GCGGACGTTCTCAGGCTCATCGCGGTTATTCATGAGCGCGAGCAAAGGCGTCACGGCGTCACCAGAGGCGAACTCACGAAGCACGTCGGCCATCGTGGATTTCACGTGTCCATCGGGGACCTGGGGGCCGTTGGCAATTGCGCGATACTCTCCCAACAGTGCCTCAACCTGTGGGTTTTGACCGCCCATCGTGCTCAGCAATTTCGGCACCGCGTGCTGTGCGCCAATGCGAGCGAGCGCCCGCTGGCAGTGCGGAAACGCATTTTGCGCGCGAAGGTTTAAAAATAGCCCGTAGATCAGCGCGTCGACTCCGCGTGGGTCGCCAATGACCCCAAGCGCGTCAGCGGCGGCACGAGCTGTTGAGATGTCTTGCTCTGCCAAACGGCGCGAGAGTAGGCGAGTGATTGAGTCAACCGCTTCCGTTGCGTGCAACGCACCAAGCGCACCGAGGGCGTGAAAGCGAATTTGCACCATGTTGGAGCTATTGCCCGTCGCACGGTCAATGCCGGCCACCAAGGCTTGGATGACTGCCGCCCGCTTGGGCGCCGGGACGTTTGCCGCCATCTCTTTAAGCGCCTGAGTCGCCCTCAGCGCGACACGTTCAGCGTCCGGAACACCAGCGCGAAAGTTCAGCGCGCTCAGCAGGGCGTCAATCGCGCGGGGGTCTTGCGACTGCGCCAAAATCTCAATCGCATCTCGTCGCAGAAGTGTGTCTTCTGAGTTCACGACAAAGGCGCGGGAGATCCCCTCAAGAGATTTGTCCAAGAACGCCCGAACGCGTGGAGCCCGAGCATCTGGGGGTCGCGAGCTCGCGAGAGCCTCGTCAAAAAGTCGATGAAGCCGCTGCATTGCGCCGGTGCGCTTGGCGGGCTCGTTCAGCTTTTTAACCCAGGTTTTAGGATCTGCTTCGTCGTCGCAGCCTGAAAGAAATGCACCCGAAGAAAAAGTGAGTGCAAGAGCGAGTGTTGCGCGTGCCAGCAAGGTCGTGCGGCGCATCGATGCCTCCAACAATTGAGTAAATGGGGGTTTGTGAGCGGAGGAAAATTTCTTCTTCAACCGCACGCCAATCTACTGTGACGGTACCCGATTGTGCCGCTGGGATATACCAATTTCGATGGGTGATTCGGTTTTCTGCCCAAGGTATTATCGAAGCGAACGCCTTTGAAAAACGCCCAGATTCTCGGACTAGCTGCCACCGCGATCGCACTTTTCAGCACCCACTGCACAGCCCCTCCCGCGCACTGGGACGGCTCAATGGACAGCCTTGTACTTCTCGATGACCATGTGAGCGTCAACGATATGGCCACGGCAGATGGGACTCTCCTTGACGTAACCTTACCGGACGCAACGCCGGTCAGCGATGTGATGGTGCCTGCTCCTTGGCCATCAACTTTGCCCGCTTCTCGTGCATGGGGACCAGAGCCGGGCTACAAGCTGGCGAGGGTGATTATTCACGCTCACTCGGTACACTCGCATGACGCGTGTGATGGGCAGCCTTACCTCGACGGTGGAGTCAACGAACCTTGCGTTCAGAGCTTTAGACGCGCGCTTTGCGATGACAACATAGACGTTGTGTGCTTAACCGAGCACTCCTCGAAGATGGCCGAGGGCTCATTCGAACGGGTGATGCAGATTCGTGCCGGAGACGAAGAGATTCGAGAGGGCGGACGGTTGGTGGGCTACTGGCTAACGTGCAGCGCCGTGCAGCGGGTGTTGGTGCTGCCGGGAGCAGAAAACGAGCTGATGCCGATTGCGCTTACGCAGCACCCCGAAGCGATTGTGGGGGGCGGACTGGTCGAAACATACCGCTCGAGCACCGATGAGGCGATCGCGAGGTTTCGTGCAGCCGGCGGCTTTGTCGTGATCTCACACACAGAAGCAAAGAGTCTCGAACGAACTGTCAGCATGCGACCGGACGGAATCGAGTTATATAATTTTCACGCGAATATTGACCCGCGTATCGCCGGCCCGTTGCTCAACCTCGACATCGGGGCAGAGCTGGCGGAGATTTATCGATTTCGGACCGCCGCAACACGGCACGATCCAAACTGGTTTTTCTTGGGATTTTTTCGAGAAAACCTCCCGGACTTAGCTCGGTTAAGTGCACTCTGGCGCGACGGTCAGACGGTGGTCGGGGTGGCCGGTTCGGACGCCCACGAGAACAGTCTTCCGGGGATTGTCGCGGACGGTGAGCGGGGGGACAGCTATCGACGCGTGTTTCGGTGGTTTTCAAACGCGCTGATCTACCAAGGAGAGCTGTCACGGGCCTCGGCGCTAGAGGCCCTTCGTTTGGCACGGGCACGGGTCATGTTTGAAGCATGGGGTACCCCACGAGACTTCTCGTGGCACGCCACAGTAGACGGGCTTGCAGGCGAACTCCTCGCGGATGGTGCGACGCTCAGTCTGCAGCGAGGCGCGATCACGCTTACTGCGCGGGCCCCACAGATTCACGCTCTGCCGCGAGGAACTGTCGAGCCACTTGTCCGTGTCCGCATTCTTAAGGCTGATTCTGCAGCACCGTCCGGCTGGACCGCGTTGGCACTCCCCACTGAGTCAACGGCGAGCGCCGCCGTGACTGAGCCAGGAATCTATCGCGCAGAAGCCCTCATCACGCCAAGACACGCCATCGCGTATATCCCGCGGCTAGCCTCGTGGATTCGCGAAGTTCCGTGGGTGTACTCCGCTCCGACAAGAGTTGTCTTGGGTCCATGATTTACAGCGGAATTGCAATTGCACTCGAAGCGTAGGTGCTATCCTCCCGAACCATGGCAAAGCGGGTGATGATCTTCGGGGACGTCGGGGTCGCGGTGCTCGAAGATCTTCTTTTGATACAGTACTTCCATCCGCCCACCGTGCCCGATATCGAGGCGATTGGAGAAATGGTCGACGCGCTCCTTGCGGAGAATGATGAGAGCATTTTGGTGGCGCAGTTGATTATCGATCAAAAGGGAGTTCCGTCGATTGCTGCGCAACGCGCAGGGGCTCAACTGATGGAGCGCACGGCACCTCGAGTGCGAGAGATCGTCGCATTTGCGATGGGCGATTCATTTAGAGTGATCGTGATTCGTTCAGTGCTTCGCGCTGTCAATATGCTCTCGCGAAAGAAGCAAATTGTTGTCGATACGCTCGAGATGTTTCACGCGGAGGTTGCCAAGCACTCTTCTGCGAAAACGCCTCGTCGATGGGCGATCGATGCGGCGCTCGAAGAGACCAAAGCGCTCTTCGACACCGCTGCGAGAGCCAAATTCGCATGATTGGCTCGCGTGACGACCGCCTGTTGTCTCGCTCGTGCGCGACTGGGTGAAGGGCACTTGCCGCACACCTTAGAACCCTTGGCGGATTGAACAGAGTCACCGAAGGACTACACCGGACGGTTGCCCAATTCGCGTATTGCGTTTTTGAAGAGACGATTGAAAAGTTTTCAGCTTCTGTGACAATGCCGCTAACTTTCGTGCAACCATCTGGCGCCTCTCCACCCATCTGTCCTCTTTGTGGAGCAGACCGCTTGAGGCTGCTAACGCCCTGTCAAACTTGTGGCGATGCCGCACGAAGCCCTGGGTGGGTGCCGAACAACACCACGCAGACCCCGCTTGCACGGCAGTCACCCCGCGCTATCGCGACAAAAGAGTCCGTCGGCGTTATTGGCGTCATTCTCTTGATGGTTGTCCAGTTTCAGGGAAGGCTCGGAGATGGGGTTCGAGATGCCGTCAGCTTGATTTTGGCGGTGGGATCCTTGGCTGCGGTCGCGAGCTCAAAATTTGAATTCGATACCGAAGCCACACCAGACACTGTTCGCAGGCGTTGGAGCTTTGCCCTGTCCACCACTGAGAATGAGATTGCAGCGGTGATCGAGCGAGTCTTTCCTGGGCGGTGGGTCGGCAATGGATCTCGGAGTGAGCGAGGTCGGATTCGATGCGAGGGCCCGTGGTCGCTCATTCGCGTGGATCGCGGATGTGTTGAGCAAGTTTCGGAGTGGGTGCGTTCGGCGAACATCACTGGCTGGTCCCCGCATAATGAGAGCGAGCTTCGCGTCGCCATTCGAGTAGCAATCGCCTTTTTTCGACTCTCCGCTTGCGGCTTCGTCGCAATAGATATCGGCGAGTCGGCTAAATGGAACCGATCGTTTGATGACCGCCGCCTTGAGTCGGTGACACGCTCGTCTAAGGCGGTGAGCGTGAGCCTCAGCGTCTTTTCGACGGCGAATCAAGACGAGCTGTGTGACGAAGAGCGATTCATGCTCGCAGCGTTGAGCGCGCTCGAGCCGTCTTCTATCAATAAAGCTCGATCGATATTCAACAAACTCACGAGCGAAAGCCCCGAGCAGTTCGCGGAGGTGAGCGCAGTTTCACTTGAAAAATTGCTCACTTCCTTGGTCGAATTGCGCCATGGCGTGGGCTCGCGAGAAATCACAGATCTCTTCTCTACGCCTCAAGAGAGCGTGTCGCCTACCACCAGTTTTCGCGACGCGCACATCAGCG
>JANNCG010000820.1:0-6690 GCA_031386385.1 Myxococcales bacterium | reverse complement strand
GCGGTCCGTTGGCGAAAAAATCCCACACCCCGCCGCCAAAGTCCGCTCCGCCAAAGACGCCGTACGCGACCAGGGCCAGCACTACCAGAGCGCCCACCATGTTTGCCTGCGTGAGGATCATCAGTGCGCCCCCTCAGCGATTTTTGACGCCAAGCTGTTTGGCTGTTTTGCCAAGCCGCGCAAGAGCGTGACCAACGCCACGCCGAGGACCAGGTACAGGACCGAGAAGAGCCAGAATGAGGCTGCGATTCCGGACGCGGGGGTGACGGCTTGTGCCGTGCGAAGCAGACCTTGGACGACCCACGGTTGACGCCCAACCTCGGTGACAAACCACCCAGACTCAAGCGCGACAAACCCTAGCGGGCCCACCATCGCGGTGATCCAAAGAAGCTTAGTGGGTGGATTGTTGCTGGGATTTTTCAGCTGTTTATGCTGTCGGCGAAGCCAGAGGGCCCACAACGCCCAAAGCCCACTGACGCCCAGAAGAGTCATTCCGCACATCACCATGAGGTCAAACGCCAGATGCGTGATCACCTCGTTGGGCCTCTCGTTTGCCGGAAACTCATCAAGCCCTCGCACCGTCGCGTTGAGCTCATCGTAGGCTATCAGCGACAGCATCTTTGGCAGGACAATCGCGCCGTGTACGACTTGGTGCTCGCGATCTGGGATTCCGCCTACGAGCAACGGAGCCCCACGCTCGGTGTGGTACAGGGCCTCCATCGCCGCGAGCTTCACCGGTTGATGTTTGGCCACGCTCTGCGCGATCAGGTGTCCACTCGGCAACTGAATAACCGCCGCGATCACCGCGACGGTGAGGGATATCTTGAGCCCCGCACGATGATAACTTACACGCTGTTCGGCTTCAGACGTGACGGCGTCCGTCTCGCCATTGCTGGGCTCTCGTGCTGAAGTCGCGATGGGTTGTTCGCGTAGCTGTTTGAACAGCGCCCAGGCGTAGATTCCTGCGACGGCAAAGCTCGTCGCGGCGTAGCAAGAGATCGTTGAGTGAAGGGCCATCGCGGGCCACGCGGGGGCCAAAAACACAGCCCAACCCGTGGTAGGAAGCGCTTGTCCATTCTGCAGTGTGTAGGCAATAGGGGTCTGCATCCAAGCGTTGACCGCGACAACAAAGATGCCAGAGAGCATCCCCGAGAGTGCGACGGGGAGTCCGCAGAGCCAGTGGGCTTTGGGTGATAAGCGATCCCAACCGTAGAGGTACAAGCCGACAAAGATCGCCTCGATAAAAAACGCATAGCCCTCAAGCGCAAACGCTGGACCAATCACCGCGCCGGCAAAGCGCATGTACCCTGGCCACAAAAGTCCGAGCTCAAACGAAAGGGCTGTCCCGGACACTGCTCCCACGGCAAAGAGCACCGCGGTGGCCTTGCCCCACTTACGCGCAAGCGCGCGGTACAGTGAGCGTTGAGCGTCGGAGGTTGCGCGCAAAGAGAGGCCCTCGGCGATGACCATGAGCAGGGGCATTCCGATCCCGAGGGCGGCGAAGATCATGTGAAACGCGAGCGACACTTCCATTTGTGCACGCGCCGCGGTGAGGGGGTTCATGATGGTAAGGAGGTAGGGTTTATGCAGGAAAAAAGCAATTGATTCGCGTCCCACTTGATCCCCAGCGAGTGCCCCCTATGCTCAAAGAGTCGTGAGCTATGGCTTTTTGGGGCTGTCGTCTTCGACAATCGTCTCGACCTCGGGGGCATCGGATGAAGCGCTTGAAGCGGCGCTAGCGGCAGATGCGGACGCTCCCGACTCAACCTGCGCGACGGTCACTACGGCGGTCTCAGCGGGCTGCGCGGTGGCTGTCGCTTCGCGCACGCGCTCACTCAAAAATCGCTGCACAAGCTCAAACGCTTCGCTCGCTTCTGAGCCACATCCCGCGGCGATACTGTCGTCCGTTACGCGAACGCGCATGGTGTATCCAGCAGACTGTGATGGGTCATGTGCGAGGACTGCGGTGTAGGCCAGGGCGATCGCTTGTCGTTTTCGCAACGTGTCAAGCTTCGGCACCGCACCCAACTGAATCGGCGAGGTTGAAAACGCGTGTGCTTCGAGCTCCGCCTTGCGCGCCGACGGGGCGATCGCCTCAACCAAGTGCGCCATCGGAACCCGCGTCGCCTCCGGTGGCAGCAACCGCGCCGCAGAACGAGCCAGCTCAACGGTGGTGAGCGCACACTCGTACTGACGCTGCTGAAGCGCGAGGACCTCTTGGCGCACCAGGTCTACTTCGGTCTGCACTTCGAGACGCGCGGCGACACCCCGAACGGCCAGCTCGCGTGAAGGATCCAAGCTCGCGGTGGCGGCCAATTGCCAAGCCCCACGAAGCAGGGCGCGACGAGTTTTAAGGTCAAGGTCACCGAAGATCTCGAGGTCTTCAAACGTCAGCGCGCGTCCAGGTCGGACATTTTGCAGCTCTTCGGCAGAGAGGCCAAACGAGTTCATGGTCATGGAGACCAACCGCGCTTCGTCTGTGGACAGAGAGTGATCTGCGTTGGCGACCATCTCGAGAATTCGCCCTGCAAGCGTGGCCGTTTTCAGCACTCGCTTGCGCTCTTTGTCGCTTGGAGCCTTGGTGAAAAAACCACGCAAACCCTTGGCTCCGCCCTCAAGGGTGAGCCCGAGATCAAGCACCGCGTTCATCGGGAGCCACGAAGGGGCACCCACTCCGGCCATGGCCTGTGCGAAGCCTGGCCAGTACAGCGTGCTCCACAAAGTGGACTGCGGCTGTGCCCAGGTGGCGGCCCGTCGCTTGGCAAAAGGCTCTAAGAGGTCTGAGAAATCTTCACGCGATGCGACCAGTGAAATCAGGTCCTTCGCAGCGAGTCCAAAGGCGGTGTGTGCTCCGTAAAACATTGGACACGAACACTAACATCAACCCGAATTTTTAGGTACCATCGCGAAAACGATGACAACGACCCTCAAGCACAACCCTCGCGCCGTAGTCACTGGAGCCGCCAGCGGATTGGGCCTCGCATTTTGCAAAGAGATCCTTGGCCGTGGAGGCAAAGTTCTCGCCGCGGACCTGAACGAAGTGGGCCTTCGAGGGCTCGCGCAGTCACTCGGAAATCCTGCGAATTTAGCGACTAAAATGTGCAACGTCGCGAACGCTCAAGAGGTCGAGGCGTTGGCTGTTGAGTGCGAGTCGCTCTGGGGCGGCACAGACCTGGTGATCAACAATGCGGGAGTTGCTGCAACCGGCAGCATAGGCGAGGTGTCACTTGCGGACTGGGAGTGGATCATGGGGGTGAACCTGTGGGGCGTGATTCACGGGTGTCACGCGTTTGTCCCGAGGATGAAAGCGGCGAAAACGGGGTGGGTGATCAACGTGGCGTCTGTCGCGGGGTTGATGGGCGTGGCGCAGATGTCGCCGTACAACACGACCAAGTTTGCGGTGGTCGGACTGTCTGAGAGTTTGCGCTCTGAGCTCAACGGGACGGGCGTCGGGGTGAGTGTGCTGTGCCCTTCGTTTTTTAAGACCAATATTATCAACAGCGGTCGAGGCAGTGGCGTCGATGCCGAGAAGGCTAAACGCTTGGGGACCAAGCTGATGGATGCCTCGAAGACGAGCGCCAACGATGTGGCCAACTTTGCGCTCACGGGCGCAGAGAAGGGACAGTTCTTTTTGCTTCCGCAGGCGGACGCGCGGTGGATGTGGCGGTTGAAGCGGTCGATTCCAGAGATGTTTCCGGCGCTCGTGAGCGCGGGGAGAAAGTGGTTGTAGGGGGAATAGGGTGAGCGAACTCGACGAGCCGTTTGAACCGTAGGACGGCTGTGGTACGCTCTGGTGATGAGGATGTCTGGCTGTGCATCACGACTATCGCTGATAGCCACCACGATAGTGATCTTGCGCGGCGTGCCTGCACTCGGACAAGCGGCTTCGATTGCGCAGACACCTTCTGCGCCGGGACTCGTACCCGTTGCAACGCCACGTCCTGATGAGTCGCGCACTGGCGCCGTCTTGCTTTCAGTGCTTTTCGGGACTGTGGGATTTTTCAGTGGAGCAACACTCGGGGCCGTGATCGGATTTCGCACCCCGGCGGCTGCTGCGGGGCGCTACCTCACAGTCTTCGCTCTCACTGATCTTGGCGGAGTCCTCGGAGCGGCTGGTGGTGTCCTAGCCGCAGACGCCATTTATGGGTATCGCGGTCGCGGTTGGCCCGCCTTCGTCGGTGCGGCTATCGGCGGGGCGCTGACTCTTGGCGCGATCGGACTCGCGGAGCGGCCCGACTCGCTGGGGTGGTTAGCTCTCGCGGTCTTCGCTGGACCCGTGTGCGTCATATTTGGATCTATCGCTGCAAACGAATATGTAGCGAGAGCCAGCTTGCGAGCTGCCCGTCCGAGCGCGTCGAGCTATCAACTGCGGTTCGCGCCGGTGCTCATGCCTACGGGTTCATCGTTGGTGATCGCGGGGCAGTTTTGAGAGACTCATCCCGCTCGTGGCCGATTGGCGCGGGGCTCTTCGGTGTCGTGCTTGTTGTTTTTTTGCTCGCGGGGTGTGGCCCTGACTTCACCTCAGCACGGACGCTGTTTGCCCCTTGCCAGAGCGATTCGGACTGCAATCCACCACTATCGTGCTTGCCGAACGTGCAGAACTTTCGCTGGTTCACCTCGATCGATGCATCGACGTCGCTGAAGGCTTGTAGTGTCCCGTGCACCCGATCCGAGGATTGCCCGCCGCATGGGACATCACATTGTCCCCGTCTCGCGCGCTGCTGGACGGGCGTTTGCGGTACTGGAGCTTGTCTTTAGGTGAGCCAATCGCGACAGCAAAGATCTCTAAAAAAGCCCTCTCATTGCAGCGTCACGACGTTGGGCTTCAACGTGCCACTTTTCTTAGTCGTTGGCATCACGTTGTCGCTTAGCGGTTGTTTTGTAAACGTTGGGCCACCGCCAGGGTTCGGCGCAACTTGTCGCGAAAGTTCGGATTGCGCAGCGCCCTTTGAGTGCCTCCCAGAGTCTCCCGCAGCTGTTCGCGGGGGTTTCGGACCTACATTTCGATGTCTGTCGCGTTGTACCGTGAGCACCGATTGTCCGTTTGCCTGGAGTCAGCATTGCGGTGATGGCCGGGGCTGCTTCAACGGGGTTTGTCGACTATTGCTCTGTCGATAGCCCCTTTGTTCAGGGAGGCGGATGAGCGACCCTTCGCTACCCGCCCAAAACGGATTCGAATCCGTTCTAGCGGAATTAATTCCGTCGCCTAGCTGAGTCAGGGAGGGCGCTCAATCACCGCTCGTCTAGAACTATAAAACCCGCTATATGTCCGGCCAACTATCAATGACACGACGCCGCCCGAAGGTTGCTCCGGTGAACACCGACAACGACACGATCACTTTAAGCTCAATCAGCAGCATGCCCGTCAAGCGAGGCTACGAGTCGGACCGACCCGCTCCTGGCCGCAGTGGCTATGAGCGATCACGCCCGCCCGTGCGCACGTACTCGCGCCCCGCCGCCCCGCCACCACCGCCACCTAAACCGGTTGTCGAAAAGCCCGTAAAGGTAGTTGTCCCGGTTAACGCCGCTCTCAAGCGCGAGTGGGACAAGCTGTCGAAGATTATTGTGACGTCTGCACGCGACGACGCGCGCGCATGGGATGCGAAGTACGAGGCCATCGCTGAGGTTGTGGCGCACGACCCGCCATTGTATCTCGCAGGAGGTTTTGCGGACTTTCAGAGCTTTGCGAACAAGTTTTTGAAAGAAGACGCGCGTCTGGTGCGCGATTGGATGGCCGTCGCTACGCACGCTTCTCCCAACGAGGTTTTGCTGTACACGCCCACGAAGCTCGCGTTGTTGCTCGCCCTGCTGCGAGCGCAGTCACCTAATGGCTCGCTGCCCAAGACTATTCCGTGGAAGACCGTTCGGGTTTTGGTCGGAACCAAGGACGGCAAGCCAGTGAAGAAGACCGCCGTTGAGCTCTCGCTCACTGAGATCCGCGCCGCCCGAAGGCTGGCGCTGGACAAATCGGGCAAGCGTCCGCCAGGTGAGCCCAATGAGGTGAGCGAGCTTCGCGCTGAGCTTGCTGCAAACAAGCTAAGCGGGGTGACGGTAAAATATCACGATGGGGCGCTGACGTTTTCTGATGTTCCGGTGTATGCGCTGAAAACGTTTGCGGCGCTCTTGGCCAAAAGCAATTGGGAGTAAGCCCAGACGCCGCGAACCGCGCTTCTCTCTGTTTGCACGTCGTTTCAACTCGGGTGCGCTCGTTTCAAAGTCCCCTTTTCCTTGCTGCGAAGGAAAAGGGGATTTAGGGGATAAGGTCAATTGCGCGGGGTCGCGTCAGCGACGACGGAGCGACCGCCGTGGAACGAGAGTAACGAGCTCACGCACCCGTTGAACGCGTCTTCACTCGCCCAGGGGGATGCGTGAGTGAGTGAAGCGAAGTGACGCGCCGGACGCGCAGTCGAACCGCGCAATTCGCTAACATAACTAAACTTATATAATGAGCACGCAAACACGCACCGAAGGTGCTTGCGTGCGAGGGTCCCGCAGGGCGCACGGGGTCGCCAGGGCGCAGTGGGCGAGGGTAAACCTCGCAGAGCTCAATCCGCTCTAACTCCTTGGGACCTATGACACTTCGCGCAGCGAAGTGCTCTCCGTAGAGAATACGACGGGAGAATCGCGTGCATTGGGGAGGGTGCATTGGGCAGGGTGCATTGGGCAGCGTGCATTGGGCAGGGTGCATTG
>JANNCG010000799.1:0-2809 GCA_031386385.1 Myxococcales bacterium | reverse complement strand
GCAGGTGCTCGGCGCTGCGCCGAACCGTCGCTTTGTGATTGAGTGGGCGAATTCGCACCTAGACGTGGCGACTTCGCTTCGGTTTCAGGCAAAGTTGTTCGAGACGAGCAATGTGATTGAGTATCACTATTGCGCTATGAGCGGCCCTATGGGCACCACATTGCACACGGGTACAGAGGCCACAATAGGTCTTCAAGCGCGTGACCGCTCAAACGGTCAGACCTTCTCGAACAACCGACTGAACGCGATCGGCGCAGCCTCGATACCTGTCGCAAACATGATCCGTTGGACGCCAAATCCTTAAGTTATTTACTCCCCATCTTGATTGATTGCTCGGGTTGGCCCATCGGCGCTCTTCGTGCGATGACCTCATAGTCAGCGGCATGGCGCGATAACGAGCCGGGCTTTTCAGGCCAAATGGTGTTCGACATACAATTTTGCTCCCTGTTGCGTTGTGTGTCTGAGAGATCTCTGTATCTTCGCGTTTGTCTTTCGCGGCTCAGCGGGATTGTCTGTGTTTGGGTGAGAGGCAGAGGAAGTTGGAGCATGAATCGGATTCAATCGTTGAAGTGTGGGTACTTGGGTATATTGTCGACTGTGATCGCCGCGAGCGCCTGTGCGCCTGCAAATCCGGCGATGGACGCAAGTGTCGACGTGCCTAACGCGATGCAAGCAGACACCTTTCGAGCGGACACATTTCGCCCCGTGGTGGATACCTTTCGTCCACCGGTTGATACGTTTGTGCCGCCTGTGGATGACACATTTGTCCCGCCGGCAGATACGTTTGTGCCGCCTGTGGATGACACGTTTGTCCCGCCCGTAGATGTGCCCAATGCGGACGTGCCCAATGCGGACGTGCCAAACTTCGATGTTCCCAACTTTGACGTTCCGAATGTGGATGTACCCAATGTGGACGCGCCCAACGCTGCGGACGCTGCTGTGGACGTGCCGCCTGCGCCCGGTTGTGGGCTGATGGTAGAGCCTGGTGCGTTGGCTATCCCCGCTGTAGGAATGACCACCACGGTGATGACCACGCTTAACGCGATGGGCATGGGCGGGACCAATGCATCGATGACCTGTCAAGATATGGCGGGCGGATCTGAGCGAATTTTCAGGCTAACATTGGCTGCGCAGACGACGATTGTCTTGAGTGCGACAGCCATGAACGTAGGGACTGACACCATCCTCGCGATCCGTCGCAACTGCGCGAGCACGGCCACCGAGGTCGCATGCAACGACGACATCGGTGGCGGTAATTTTAACTCAAGCCTTCGTGCGACGCTTCCCGCTGGGGACTACTTTGTGATTCTCGACGAGTTTGGGCCTGCTGCTGAAGCGACTGGAGGACCCGTCACATTGACGCTGCAGACGGTAACACTTGCCGCGAATGCAGTGTGTGCCATGGCCACGCCGCTTACCGCTGGGATGGGTGTGATGGGCAACACAAACAACGGCAACTCGATAGTCCCAAATATGTGTGAGCCGATAAACACAGGTACACAGCTATATTATTCATTTGTGATTCCAGCTAACAGTGCCGGGACGTTTGCCGTTGTCCCGTCAGGAATGCCCGCTTGGGCTCCGTTTGTTCGCGTGTTCAACAGCTGCGCGAGCCAAGATGCTTGTACGGCGACCAACCTCGCGCCGATGGCTGGGGGCACCGCAACGGCGATTGTTCGCAACAACGGGATGATGCCACAGACCGTTTTTGTGACCGTCGGCTCGACACAAATGGCAAACGGCGGAGCCTTCACAATCACCGCGAACAGCGCGATGATCCCCGCTGGAGCCTACACGATGACCCAGAGCGCGATGGCTGCGTGTGACGACATCGGTATGGTTGCGCGGGATATGGCCGTGATCGGCGATGACGCAGCGTCGGTGTTTGCGCCAATGCCATTCGCGTTTAGCTATCACCGCGCGGCAGTGACGCACTTCTCTGTGAGTACTAACGGATTAGCCCAGCTCGGCAACGCCGTGGGTCCTGGCGACACAAACTACATAAACCTCGCGCTCCCGAGCGGGATGGCGCCGCGCGGCGCGCTCGCGGTGTTTTGGGACGATCTGTCGGTTGGCGCTGATCCTCAGGGAGTTCGCGTGCAAGTGTTGGGTGCGATGCCTAATCGACGGTTTGTCATCGACTGGACAAATACCAACCTCGGAATCGCAAATGCGCTGCACTTTCAGGCCAAGCTGTTTGAGACGACCAACGTGATTGAGTATCACTATTGCGCGATGACCGGACCGATGGGCAACGTGCTTCACACAGGTTCGGCTGCGACGATCGGGCTGCAGTCGGTCGATACGGTGGCTGGGACCACGTTTGCAAATAACCTTGCTAATGCAATTGGTGCCGGTTCAATGCCTGTGACCAACATGATTCGCTGGACGCCTGCCCCCTAAGCGAAACTTCAGTCGCTGAAGGTGCAACTACAGTCGCTGAAGTTCCCGTGGTGCACCGTCCCCACGGTGTGTTGATCTCTGACTAAACTGGCGCGCCCGACAAGACTCGAACTTGTTTGCGTGGCCAAATCTAAGCGAATTTGGCTTTAAGCTCGGTGGGTTTCATCCTGTTTCAGGGGGTTCTGTCACGGGTTCCGTCACAGATGTGATCGCTCCGAGGGGTGACGCCGTCGCGGATCTCTGGGGTCTTGTCGCGACGCTGGACGACATGGCCGATGAGCGGAAAGCGGGCGGGTCGTGACGGCGAATTGGGGTCAAAAAGATTGGACACGGCAGCCGAAAGCCACCGGTAAGAAAGTGCGATCGGTCAGCGAAGAACCTATGGAGCGGGCCACGGGAGTTGAAC
>JANNCG010000797.1:0-4987 GCA_031386385.1 Myxococcales bacterium | reverse complement strand
GGGTTCCGGTGGCAATGCTTGCGATCGGAGTCTGTGTTGAGCGCCAGGCACCAAACTGCGCTTCAACGAGTGGACGGACCTGCTCGACGGTCACCGGTCCCACCAGCACGAGCGCGCTGTGCGCGGGGATGTACCGTTGCTGATAGAACTGCGTTACATGTTGGAGGGTGCGCGCCTGAATGGCCTCGTTGGTGCCCTCAAGAGGTGTCCCTAGTCGATGCTCGGGGCCAAAAAACAAACGCGCGCAGGTGATCTCTGCAATCGAATCTAGCAGCAACTGTTGGCCCTGAAGCTGCTCGCCAATCGTGCGTTGAACCTGTAAAAACCCAGGCGCTTCGAATCCTGGCCGGGTCACGGTCTCGGCCAAAAGTGTCAGCGCGGTTGGCAAAGTTTCTCGCGCTCCCTCAAGACTAATCACCGCTGCGTCTCGAAGCGTGCTCGCCGTAAACGTCAGCGCGGATGCTCGATACGCGAGTCGCAGGGCATCTCCCTGATGCACAGTTGAGCCCTCTTCGAGCATCTTGAGCGTGGCCATCGCCAGCCCTGGTGCAACGGAGATATCGTTCTCTCCGGCGCGTCGATTCACATAGCGAATCGAGATGTGATCTTCTGTTGGTTGCGGGACGACATAAACAGTGAGCTGGTTGCGAAGCACAAACGACTGCACCGTTGGCGGCTGCCAATCGGGGATCGTGCCCAGCGGTGGTCGTGTCGCCAAGACGTTTGGTGGGGTCCGCACCAGGGGCGTCTGCGGTGTGAGCGTGATCCTTTGCGGACCCACTGTCGGGGTGACTGTCGGCTGCACAAGTGCGGTCTGCTGTCGGTGCGCACAGCTTGTGCTCAGCAAGAATCCGACGGCGAAATACCTTGAAAAAATGCGGCTCATGGGTCCGGAAATCATTCTGCGGTCCTCTGCAAAATGGTCCCTTGTCGTGACCCTTCAGCGCGTTGTGTGATGATGGTCACCCGATGCTGACGGGCGAGCCAGCGACGACTCACCTCTTGGATCACGGCGGGCGTCATAGCGTTGTACCGAGCGGTCACCGACGGCGTCAGGTCTGGATCACCGGAGCCAAACGCGGAGTAGGTAGACAACATGGACGCGCGTATGGAGAGCGAGTGGTTGAGTGCTTCGATCTGTCGGATCTGTGTACTGGCGAGCGTTTGGACCGTCGCGGGATCAAGTGAGACGTTTTGCAACCGGTCCAGCTGAGCGTCCATGGCGCGAATCACCTCTGTGGCGGTGTGACCCCGGGCGAGGAGGGCGAACACAATAAACTCTGACTGCAGCTCACTGCTAGACTGCAGAGCGATGATCCCCTGCGCGACGTTGAGCTCACGGACAAGGAGGTGCTGCAAGCCGGTGGTCTCGTCGTTTATCAAGTCGGCGATCAGGTCCAGAGCCGCGTCGTCGCGCTCTAAAAACTTCGGGGTTTGCCAGAAAAAACCCACGAGATCGATCTCTCCGGCATACTGCATTACCAGACGCTGACCAGGCATTTGCGTCAAAGAAGGCGGGGTTGTGTGGGGGGGCGTCCCGCCAACAATCTGGCCAAAGTATTGCTCGATCATCGGTCGCACCTGCGCGATTTGAAAATCACCTACCAGCACCAATGTCGCGTTGGCGGGCCCATACCACTGCTGAAAAAACCACTGCACTTGCGGCAGGTGAATCTCTGCGAGATCTTCGGGAAGCTCATCAATGTGGCGATAGGGGTGTGTGGCTGGATACATCGCCTCGCGAAGATAGCGTCCCAAAAAACCGCCCACTTGATTGCCTACGCGAAGTTGATACTCATTCGTGATTGCGCGCTGCTCTAGGCGCAGTCGGCGCTCATCGAGTCCCTGAAGTAGATACGCCATTCGATCGCTTTCAGCCCACAAAACCCGAGGCAAGTTGTGCGCGGGAACAGTGCAAAAATACTCAGTCCTATCTGGCTGCGTTGTGGCGTTAATGTCCGTCGCCCCGAGCGCCTCAAGCGCCAGAACGTACGTGAGCGGCCCACGGCCTGAGCGCTCAAACATCATGTGCTCAACGGTATGCGCGAGTCCCGTGAACCCCGCGGGGTCATTGCGCGAGCCGGTGTGATAGTTCATGCGCACGGCCACTTGGGGGATTCGGTGGTTCTCTTCGAGGATCACATCGAGGCCATTCGCGAGGCGAAATCGGACGCGGGGGTTGCTCGGACTGCCCCAAGTAGCGCTGGGGCCGACGGGCGTACCCGGGGATGCAGTGACTATCGGCGCCGTATTGATGATTGAGGCAGTAGGGCTTATGGACGACTGCGCATTGACTTGGACGGGCGCGAAGATAGCCGTCGATATCGCTGCAAATGTCCAGACTAACTTGATCTCAGATACAGATGTTTGCGCCCCGGTACGCCATCGATTACCCAGCATGCATTGAAGTGAATAGCACTCACTCTGGTTGGTCAATGCTTCTTCTCGCTCTGCAACCATTTGGCTCGGCTGATGGGGTGGAGTGACCGAACAATTGGCAAGCCCCCGCCTCGGAGTGGCAATGACCTCGGAGGGCGAGGGAGGTATCCCTCGCGCACCCTCATCGGGGGTCCATTGCACTTACAATAAGCCAGTGAGAATGCAGCGAGTCGCTGGACATAGTCTGGCAGGCTGCAATTGCCAAACGGTAGACCTTATCGTAGCGCATGCCTATGCGCCGGGCATATAAGTTTAGAATGTACCCAACCACAAACCAGGCGTCCGCCATGCAGGACGTGCTGCGACTGTCGCGTTGGCTGTATAACGGTGCACTTCAGGAGCGGCGAGACGCGTATCGAACCCGTGGCGTCAGCATCACTGCTGCGCAGCAAGCGAAGCACATTCCCGAAATCAAACGCAACGATCCAGAGTACGCCAAGCTGCACAGTCATTTAATGCAAGACGTCATCACGCGTGTAGATCGTGCGTTTGATGGCTTCTTTCGTCGCGTGAAGGCCGGACAAACACCTGGATATCCACGCTTCAAAGGAGTGGGTCGGTACCATTCGTTTACCTTTAAAGACGCCGCAAACAACAACGGTGCAAAGCTCGTCGCAGGCGGCAAGCGTGTGCAGCTTTCGGGTATCGGCAAGGTGAAGATCAAGGCTCATCGCACGATTGAAGGTGTTGTGAAGACGATCAGCGTCACCCTGGACAGCGACGGCAACTGGTACGCGGTTATCAGTTGCGACGGCGTTCCGCTGCGAGTGCTTGAGCGCACTGGAAAGTCGGTCGGGGGGATGTGGGGGCGAAGTGTCGCCCCCACTCAGGGGCTTTCGGCCCCAAACCCCGAGGAGCAGAGCCGCTGTCCCGCCGCGCAAGCTGCGTTCGTCAAGTTCTCCCGTTGATCCGAGAAGCCTCTCCCTCGCGCGGTAGCGCAGGGAGGGGAGTTGTCACTATCGCGTGTACATGCCCGCGAGCGGACCTGCTGAAATCGTCAGAGTATTTCCGTTGACTCGATAGCTGTAGCTGCCATTCATGATGGAAGCGCTTGAGTCGGGCGCTGCCGCGGAGTTGTCCACTGGGTTGATGCAATTGGTCCGTTCGATGGTCGCAGTGCCCGTGCCAGCGATCGCTACGACCGTGTCTGGCGTCGTAGAGTACCGCTGCCCAGTGACGCGCCGAACGGTGGTGCAACGCGGATAGGTCAAGTTGGCCGCGCGAGTCAGCCGCGAGTCAGACAGGGTCACGTCCAGCGACGCGGCGAACGTGAGCGTGAGGGAGCACGACTGGACGTCGTCGGGCATCATGGCAACGCCGTAGCAGCTCGTGTTGGTCCAAGTTCCCGTGAGGGTGTCGGCGGTGCCAACGTTTGCGCAACCGACAGAAGCGAAGAGGCTGATGAGCAAGAGTGTAGACTTGAGCATAGTGAGAATCCTTGTGTGTTCGCACCGTGTGTGGTGATAACTCACGAGCACTACGCACGAGCCGTGCCGCGCGGCAATTCGCAGTGAATCGCCGGTGGTCGGCGTCGCGAGCGATCAAATTGGCGGACAGGTTCGTTCGATTCGATGACGTCCAGTGTCACGATTCGCAGAACCGTCACAGCCGAAGCCCCCAGTGGATTAGGTTAGACCCTCACGGCGCTTAACGACAACGCCGTCGCAGCGCCGCAGCACGCACGAGTCTCGCAATTCAAAACGCCGAGTGACCGCGCGCGAAGGGCTGCGGTTGGACTGCTGAGCGATCAGCGCTGCGCAGTGCTGCCGAGTATGTGTGCACGACGCCCTGACTCACGTCTCGACGGGTGTTCACGGAATGTCAGAAGGTCACGCCGATGGTGAGCGCGCTGTGATACGCCCAGTAGACGCCGTTTCCGAACAGCACTGGAACGGTCACACCGAGCGGACGAACACCGAGCAGCAGGCGGTCGAATAGGACGAAGTTCAAGTCGACACCAAACTGCGGGCCGACCCACGCATATCCGCCGTTGACGCCGCCGTGGTCCCAGTTCCAGTAGCCGACGATGGCGCCGATGTAGGGCGTGATGAAGAAGGCAGCGTTTGGGATCAACTGGATGTCGTAGAGAAAGCGACCTTCGAGCCCGAAGCCGTAGCCGAAGCCAATCGGCATAGACACGCCGACAGCGAGTCCTGCGCCGACGTAGCGGGGCGCGAAGTGCATTTGCAACTCGATGTCGCTCTGTCCGCTGCCTGCATACGAGCCGTAGCCGCCGCCGATGTGCGCCGCGAGCGCTGTGCCTCGCGTGTTGTTCGTCAGGACGCCTTGTGCGAAGGCGTCAGCACCTGGGGCGGTGACTGCGAGGGCGAGGGTCGCTCCGACGATCGATCGCGCCGCAAACGACCCGCGAAGGTTGAGACGAACGGGGCGGACTGACTGAAGTAATGCTACCTCGGACTAAACTCCGAGGCTTTTGCCGGAGCGAAAGCCTCAGAATCAACCCAAGTCACGCGTCTCACAACGCGGAGTTTCTGCTTCGTAGGCCGTGTCACCACGTCGCCTCCACAGACTTCACCGCCGTGCATTC
>JANNCG010000774.1:0-4527 GCA_031386385.1 Myxococcales bacterium | reverse complement strand
CGCGACCGTGATCCGAGCCGAAATTGACGTTCAAGCTGCGCAGATCGCTTTTAACGCCGTCTTTTCGATCGGGCCGCTGCTCGCGCTAACAACAACCGTTCTTAACCTGGTTCACGACCAAGCGATTCGTGAAGGCTTTCGAGCGCACGTCCTACCCTCGGCACCGCTCGCGGTGCAACCATGGCTCAGTGAGCAGCTCCGCCTGGTGCAAGAAGCACCGAGCGTCGTGGTTCTCGTCATCAGCTCGATCGCGCTCTTGTGGAGCGTAGGTTCGACAACAGGTGCGATCGCAACGGCACTCGGACACGTCGGCTGGCGACTACGACCCACATGGATTGCGCGAAAGTTCACTGCGCTCGTTTTGGGATTCACCTTGGTTGCGGCGCTGGTACTCGCGGCGGTGGGCGCGAGCGTAGGACCGCGGATGCTTCGGTGGATAGCCCGCTTTTTGCCACACATTATTGCTTGGGAAAACCTCCTTAGCTGGCTTCGTTGGCCTATCGTTGGGGTTGTCTTTGGGGTGGTCGCTGCGACAATTTTTCGTCTCGCCACCGTCGAGCGCCCCCGCTGGCGCGCGGTGTTCGTCGGCGGAATCTTGGCCGGTCTCGTCAACATCGGCGCGTCCGCACTCTTAAGTATCTATCTCTCGCTGGCTCCCTCCATGGGGGCTTGGGGCGCAGCTGCGGGGGTCTTTGCAACGCTCGTTTGGCTCTGGGTTCTCGCGCTTGGTTTGCTCTTGGGTGCGGTGATCGCATATGTCATAGACACAAGGCGTACGGTGCAAGCTCAGCAGCTTCAGTACCGCAAAGCCGCTCATCGTTGGAGTTTTGGCCTCACCAACAAAGTGCGTCACACGCGAATGAATCGACCTGGTCCAAAGAAGAATTCTCCGTCGAGAATCTTGCGCACAAAACATCAGCCGGGCTCGCCCGGTCGTCATCGCAATCTGCGGTTGCGTACAAAGCAACCACCACGCTGATGACTGTGCTCGCAAGCCGTGCCCGAGTGAGGGCCCTTCACATGACGACGTATCTTGCTTTGACTGTGTTCACTTGTGGTTGTCGGCGCCTTGAGGTCGCCGCGCCGTGGTCACCGCCGGTTGAAGTAGACGCCCCGCCAAACGCCGCAGCTGCGACGGACGATGGGGGTACTGATAGAGGTCCGCTAGACGCCACAGTCGAGTGTGTGCTTCGCGCGTCACCCCCCATTGATTTAGGAGCAAATCCGCAGGGTGGATCCCGATCAGCGATCTCCGGTGGACGCAATGGTTGGGGTGTTGTTTGGCAAGAGTCTATTGACCAAACCGACACGGTGTTTTTCGCATTCGTTGGACTCGATGGCCGACGTCGGGCCGCCCCAATTCGCCTGACCGAGCGAGGGATGCGTGGCCGCTCGCCAACGATCTATTGGAATGGTTCGGTTTGGCTCGTGCTCAGCTCTGGGGGCAACGACCGATGGGACGAGCTGTGGATTCAGCGCGTGGATCCGTTAGGGAGCCGTCTGGGTTCGCCTCGACGTGTCAGTAGCCGTGACAGGCACGATCGCTGGGGCACGTTTGCTCCGGCCCCCGAGCGAGGAGCGATGCTTGCGTGGAGCAGTGAAATTCCAGGACAAAATCAGACAATTCAGACGATTCGGCTCGGTGAATGGGGTCAGCAACTGAGCAGAGCATCGTTAATCGTTGAGCGCATTGCGCCGCTCTCGCAGCTCGCTATGGTCCCGTGGCGTCAAGGGTATGCGCTCTGCTGGACATCGACGCGGCGCAGTTCATTTGTTCTTGAGTGCGCGCAGCTTGATCAACAAGGCGTGAGCGTAGGGTCAGTGATTCGTATCGCAGAGCAGACTGTCGGTGAAGGCGAACAAGGTCCTCCAATCGCTCTGGCGCAGGACTCTTCGCAGTTGGTCATGGCTTGGGAGCAGTTTAACGCTGGGGACGCTGAGGTCGTCTTCGGCTCACTCTCAGGGCGACTTGAGCGACCGCAAGAAATGCATTCATTGGTGCTCAGTGATGTCACGGCGCACGCTCCTGCGCTGACCGCGCTCGGCGGCGACCGTTGGGCGTTTGGCTATCAACGAAGCTATGGTGGCTCGGATCAGTCTGTTGTTTTGACGATTCAGAACGGCTGGAACGGCACCGACTCTCCATACGTGCGGTTGCGTGGCAATGACGGAACTGCTGAGAGGCCGCAACTCAGCGTAATAGAGACAAAACTCGCGGTGTTAAGCAGTTCTCCTCGTGGCTTGTCTGTTCACACCCTCTCGATCGCGGCGTGCGGCGGGCCATAAAATCGGCTCTTTTCAACGCAAACTCACTGTGGTTACCTTCGCCTTCGCCGAAATTGCAAATCGATTCTGAGCGAGTGAAGAACCGACGTGGTTCTTGCGTATGACCTCACGGATCTCTCCTTTACCCACAACTCTCTAGACAAAAGGTTTACGAATGCGAAGCTCGATAAAGAAGTTAACTGCTGCTCTCTTGGTTGGACCGGCGATGCTCTCAGGTTGCATCATCCGAACCAACGGCGCTTACGCGACGGGCGCCACGTACGGGAGCACGGGCAGCGCGCAGCCTGCATACATGAGCGCCTTGCAGATCGGCAGCTCTACGCCAAACTTCGGGGCGATCAACATGGGTCCAGGGTTTCAACCAGACCCCACGTCGGTTAACGTTCAAGCGGGTGGTGTCATCAACGCTCGGCAACTCGGGATCGGTCCTGGCTGCATCGGCTGGGTCACACGCCAGCCTGATTGGGTTGTGAACTTCTCAGGATCGACTGGAAATCTCCGCTTCTTCGTAACGGGCAGCACGGACACGACGTTGATCATCAACTCTTCTAACGGGCAGTGGGCGTGCAACGATGACTCGTATTCCACAACAAGCCCTACGGTTGACATTCAAGGCGCGGGACCCGGGCACTACGACGTGTGGGTGGGGAGCTACTCTCAGAATCAGCCCGCACAGGCGATGCTGCACGTGACCGAACTGAATTACCATCCCTGCCCAGGCAGCGGCAGCCAGGTCTGCGCAAACTAAGCTAGAAGTTGAATCCAAAAAGTTGAATCCAAGGCGCGGGGGCCTTGGTCGCTCTCTAGCTCTCGATGACGCCTTCGTCCCGACGAGGGCGCAAGTTGATCTGAAGAATTTTCTTTCGGACTCGAACCGTCGTAGGTGTGACCTCAACCAGCTCGTCCTTGTCGATCCACTCCATCGCAGTCTCGATCGTGAGACTCTTTGGCGAGTGAAGGACAGTGTTTTCGTCCTTGCCGTGATTTCTCACGTTCGTCAGTTTTTTCTCACGGATCACGTTGCAGTCTGCATCGTTGGGGCGGTTGTGCTCGCCCACAATCATGCCCTCGTACACCGGCACGCCAGGGGTGATAAAGAACTCACCGCGGGGTTGCAGGTGAAAGAGCGCGTAGGGGGTTGTCTCGCCCATACGGTCGCTCACAATTGCGCCGTTAGCACGCCGGAGCATTGGGCCAGCCCAAGGCTGCCAACCGTGAAACTGCGTGTTCAAAAGCCCAAGCCCGCGGGTTGCGGTCAAGAACTCACTCCGAAATCCAATCAGTCCACGCGACGGAACCTCGAACTCCACACGCACGCGGCCATGTCCGGGGCTGCTCTGGTTGACCATGTATCCACGGCGCTCGCCCAACCGCTGCGTCACCACTCCCACAAATGCGTCAGGAAGATCGCAGATCACAAGCTCAACAGGCTCAGACATCACGCCGTCGACCTCTTTGGTGACCACCTCAGGATTGCCAAGAGACAGCTCGTATCCCTCTCGTCGCATCGTCTCTGCAAGAATCGCCAACGCGAGCTCGCCGCGACCGTATACCAAGAACTGGTCCGCAGACTCCGTGTCCTCCACGCGAACCGCGGGGTTGCGAAGGACGGCGCGGTACAAGCGCTCGCGAATTTGACGGGACGTTAAGAACTTTCCTTCGCGGCCTGCGAACGGCGAGGTGTTTACCCCGAAGCGCATCTTGATCGTCGGTTCGTCCACGAAAATTCGCGGAAGCGCCTCTGGATGATTCACGTCGGTGATGGTGTCGCCGATGTTGATGTAGTCGATCCCGGCGATGGACACGGACTCGCCGGTTCCAATTTCAGAGGCCTTTTTACGGCCCAAGCCTTCGAACGTAAACATGGTCACGATCTTGGCATCTCGGGTGACCTTTTCGCCAATAACCTTAACCTTATCGTTTTCACGAAGCGTCCCGCGAACGATTCTCCCGATCCCAAGGCGGCCGACGTAATCGTCGTGATCCACGCTGGTGACAAGCACTTGAAGAGGGCCGGTCGCGTCGCCCTTCGATGACGGAACGCGCGCAACGATCGTGTCAAACAGCGGCTTCAAATCGGTGTTTGTGTCAGCCAGGTTATATCGACAAATCCCGAGCTTTCCGATCGCGTAAAGCTCGTCAAAATCTGCCTGTGCATCAGTCGCGCCGAGGTCGCAAAACAAAACAAAAACTTCACTCACCACATCTTCAGGGCGTGCATCTCCGCGATCAATTTTGTTG
>JANNCG010000763.1:0-4590 GCA_031386385.1 Myxococcales bacterium | reverse complement strand
GAGTGGTCACCCTCGAAGATACCACCACGCAGCGAGTGATCGCTCGTGTGGCTAAATCCGTGGGCGCGGCGCGTGGGGATGCTCCTACGGGAGACGCCGCGAGCGCGGTGAGTAGCGAGCGATTTGAGCTCTTAGCGGGCGTGGGTCGCATTGACATCGACGAGAGCGCTGCGGTGCACCACGGGCAGATGCACTGGCTTGACGATCACGCGGGGCAGCAGGGCTATCGCTCACTCGTTGTGGCTCCGTTGCTCGAAGCTGCAGGGCGCACACTTCGTCGGGCGGTGACCGAAGCGGATGTACGGACGTTTCCGACGGTGTTTCCGGACGCGTTGCGCTTGGTGTTTGTGGGCGGTGAGGCATCGAGCGCGGATGAGGTCCGAGTGCAGCTCTCAAGGCATGTGACGGGTCGCAGAAGTCTGGGGGTTCCACTGCCGCAGACGGGGCTGCCACCGAGCGCGTGGAGGCCAGGGCAGACGTTGCCGAGCGCCCTCGCGATCCCTGGGCAAAAGAGCACGCCCCACATCGGTTTGATCGAGCGTTATGGCCCCGAGGGCCGGGTGCAAGACGTGGGCGAGCTGCGCGCTCTCGGGCTCACTTTGTGGCTCTATTTTCTCGGTGAATGCGAAGTGCAGGCCGAGCGTGGGCTGATCGTGTGGAGTGCGGACGAGGGCCAAGAGCTCTTTGGTCGCGTGCGCACAGCAGACGGAGCTGCGACGTCGTTTGAAGTTTGGCCCCACGCACTGCGGCTCGCTAACGAGTCCAGTGAGCGGGCGAGAGCCAAAGACAAGCGCGCCACCTTGCAACGCTTTTTGCTCACTTGGACGCGCCGTGGCGAGGGCGAAAACCAAGACCCTCGCGTGTGGGGAGAGCGCATCGCGGTGATGGCAGCGCTCACGTTTGTGCATTGGGTCATGGGAGGCAGCGACACCGAGCTTCGTCCCTTCGGGCCCGTCACCAAGCGCACTCCCGTGCTCTTCGCACTCAACGATGGAATGTCGCTCCCCTTGCTCGTCGATGATTGGTCCCGCGAGACGGTTTGAGCTTCGCTTCGGGGGCCTTTAGTGATGCATCACAAGTAGCTTCGCATTGGCACCGTGCGGTAAGTATTGCAGCAAGCACTCAGCATACAGCACAGGTTGCTTCGCACTGGCGCAGTGCTGTAAGCGCTGAGGACAAGCCTCCGCGCATATGCCTTCGCGCGCATGAGTAGACTGAGTCAACCACTGTGCGCTCAGGGTCCCTTCGTGGCTTACGCCACTCAGGGTTCGCAAGGGATGCTATTGGGAGTTGTCGCGCATCTTCACTTTTGCGTTGGCGATTGTGCACGCTCATGAGCAGGACAAAGTGTTTGTGGCGATCCAGGGTTTGCCGCGTTCTCGGTCTCCAGACCTACAGTCACCAGCGCCACAAACTATGTCCTCAACCAGCGACTGATTCACGCTCAACGTCGCACCATCGATAGCTACGAATAACAAGGGACCAAGATCCCATCGTCTCCCTCTCTGACCAACCTCACGGCTGGCAAAAGCATCCCTTGCGAACCCTGAGTGGCGTAAGCCACGAAGGGACCCTGAGCGCACAGTGAGTGACTCGGTGCACTTAGCCGCGCGAAGGCACTTGCGCGGAGGCTTGTCCTCCGCGCTGCGTGCGCTGAGGTTGAGGCTAAATCCTCAAATCAAAGGTGCAATGGGCTCTTTGTGATGGATGCTGAGTGGACCTTGCTGCTGCACCGCCTGCAATGGGATGCTGTTAGACGATCTCGCGGCCGAAAGGCCAGAGCGCGAGCCATGCGAGCTTGAAGTGTGCATACGCAAACGGCAGGCCGATGATGGTCACCGCGCAGCCAACGCCCGCGATCAGGTGACAGAGCGACATGATCCAGCCGCACGTGACGAGCCAAAGCAAGTTGGCTAAAAAGCCCCCAATACCCGTCCCAACGCCCGAGGGGCGCTTGATGACACTGTGGTCAAACGGCAGCGCGGCGTAGAGGGCCACGCGCCAGAGGGCCAGGGCGAAGGGGATCCCGATGATCGTGATGGCACAGAGCAATCCCGCAGCGGCGTAGCCAAGCGCGAGCGGGGCGCCTCCTGCAAAGACGAGCCAGAGGACGTTAGCGAGAGTGCCCATCGTGGTGGTGCGAGCGGGCTGAATGGTGTTTGGGGAGTTCAATTCGCGGGACAGTATTTGATCGATTGGGGTGCGCGTCAATTGCTGGGGCCCAACGAGCGTACGAATTTTGCGATTCGATATTTTGTTCGCGCGCAGCTGTCAGACCGTCTTTGGCGCGCGGCGGAGACGTAGCGTCTTCATAAACAGCGCAACAGAGATCACAGCGGGAATCGTTGAGAAAAGTGTCTCGAACAGCGGCATATCGTTCACCTCAGTGCACAGAGAGTATGAAAGACTCGTGCCAACCAGGGGTGAGTGCAAATGCTGCGAATATCCACGGTTGATGCGCTGCAAGTCTGAGAACGAGCGCGGCTTTTTAGCCACAGAGGGTGTAGCAGAGAGCTACTTCTTGGCCACCGAGCAGTTGAACATCCACTGCACGCCAAACTTGTCCGTCAGCGTCCCGAAGTGCGCGCCCCAAAACATCTCTTGCAATGGATTGGTGACTTTGCCTCCTACGGCGAGCGCGTCGAACAGGCGCTGTGTTTCGTCGAGCGTGTCGGGCTCAAGGTTGATGCTCACGTTTGTGCCGAAGGTAAGAGAGTGTCCCATGGACTCGAGGGCGTCGGTTCCCATCAGGATGTGGCCGCCGACAATGGGAAGCTCAACGTGCATCACCATGTTTTTTTCGGCGTCGGAGAGCTGCGGTGCGCCCGGTGGCATCGGGGTCGCGCCCATGCGGCTGATGGGCGAGACAAACTCGGTGTTGAAGACGGACTTGTAGAAGACAAACGCGTCTTCGGTGTGTCCCATAAAATTGAGGTACGTGCTCGTTCGTGCCATGTGCGATCTCGTTTGAAAGCGGTGATGGTGGGAGGGCGTGAGCGGTGAGCTAACACAGAGCACACGGGTGGTTGCAAGTTAGTGGCACCAGTGGCCGACACTCGGCCATTCATGCCACTGAGCTGCGAGGTATGAACCGGGGACATACTTGAGGGTGCGACGAAAGGATCTTTCGGGCATACTTCGTTCGTGGCTCATCGAACCTTCGCCATTGGCGACATCCACGGCGATCTCGATCACCTTCGCGTATTGATCGGCAAGCTGCCTTTGTTAGATCAAGACGACACCGTGGTGTTTATGGGCGATTACGTTGATCGCGGACCGCAGAGCAAAGAGGTGGTCTCTGTCGTACGACGACTTGATGCGGACCTTGGCTGCAACGTCGTGTGCCTGATGGGAAACCACGAAGCCGCGTGGATCAAGGTGCTCGAAACGGGCTGGGACGCGTTTGTGTTGCCTCCGGGCAATGGCTGTCTCGCCACGTTGCGGTCGTATTTGGGAGTAGCCCGCACGACAGACGAGGACGAGCCGACGGCGGATGAGCGCATGCAGATGTTGGCGGGGAGCTTCTTTCCGACGGAGGTGGTTGAGTGGATGCAGCGCTTGCCGTTTTGGTACGAAGACGAACACGCGATTTATGTTCACGCGGGACTGATCGAAGGCGACGGACAGTGGTGTCATCCAAGGGACGCGGAGTCTGCGACGGGGTACTTGTGGACAAGGAGCGAGAAGTTTTTTCGCGAGTACCGAGGCAAGCGCGTGGTGATCGGACACACCAGGACCGAGCTACTGCCGCCTGAGTTGTCCAACTGGACCGTCGATGACCCCACCGATATGTGGGCCGGCGAATGCGTCGTCGCCATTGACACCGGGTGTGGAAAGGGCGGATTTTTGACCGCGCTCGAGCTTCCCTCGCTGACGGTGTACGAGTCGCGCTAAAGGGTGCAAATCGAGTGACTGAGCGAGAGTGCCTCCATCGCCACCGGTGCGCCGCGCGGGATCACAAGATGCGTAATGCAACTCGCCGCGACTTCTCTTAGACTCGTTGCACGGCATGACACCTATTGATCAAATCCTGCGCAAACTCGCGACGCTAATCGAGCAGTCGCGGTTTGAAGAGCTGGAGAACGAGGGATTAGAGATCAAGCCTGTTCCGGCAGATGGCGGCGAATGGAGAGAGCGGCACAAGAGCGTCAACGCGTTTCTCAACACGCGCGGCGGGGTCTTGATCCTGGGCATAAAAGAAGAGGGGACCGGACCCTCAAGGCGCTACGTGATGAGCGGATGGAAGGACCATGCAGAGCCCAATTTGAAAGAGCTGGCGCGGGTGTTCACCGATCGAAAGGGTGTGAAGCAAGAACTCTCTGATTGCTTCACCCGGATGGAACTGACCACGCTGCTAGGCGAGCGCATCGCCGTCGTTTATGTGGATGAACTGGCGGCGGATCGCAAGTTTGTGTTTCTCAATGGGACCGCCTACAAGCGCATCCTAACGGGTGATCACAGACTGACCGAGCGCCAGGTGGACGTGCAAGAAGAGTTCAAAGAAGAGGCGGTCTATTCGAAAGAGCTTCAGCTCGTAAGCAACATGACCGAGGCGGACATGGACCGCTGGGTCGAATTCAACCGCAAGTA
>JANNCG010000750.1:0-2465 GCA_031386385.1 Myxococcales bacterium | reverse complement strand
TCAAGGGCGGCGAGCGCTTCGTGGCTAGCCCTGCGACCGGAGCGAGCTCGTGAGTAGCGTCGAAGACCAACTCGAAGCGATCAGGCGAATCTATGGCAAGGCTGCGTTGCACACCGAGTGTGGCCGTACCTATGTATTCATTGCGGGTGTGACGATGCCGAGTGGTGTTGAACCATCGGTCGTTGACCTATTGCTCTGCCCAACGGGTAGCAGTGGGTACCCATCGCGGTTGTTCTTCTCTCAACAGCTGACATCACGCACTCAACGCAGCTGGAATGGCTCCGAACGAATCGCAGAACGCCAATGGTACGCGATCTCATGGACTGTGCCGGAGTCGCCGACTCTAGAATTTCCGTCGCTTGTCGCGGCGCATTTGCGTGCTTTCGCGTGAGCATCACTTTCAAAATCTGCTCTGCGGATGTAGCTGCGCTTCGGAACGACCTGCGACGCGTGCATGCACACGCTGGCGAGCGCGTCGGCTTTTTGTTCGCGGTCACTGACGGTGAAGACGCCGTTGGACAAGTGTTGGTGCCGAAGTCGTACCGTGCCATCGATGATGAGCACTATCTGGTTGATTCAACCGTTGGCGCAAGCGTCGGTGACGATGCCCTCCGCCTCGCGAGGATGGAGGCATTGACCTCGCAGCACTGTTTCTTCCATGTCCATTTGCACGACCACCGCGGGACTCCCTACTTCAGCCTCACGGACCTCAAGTCACTCGCAGAAGTTCTGCCTGCATTCGCAGCTCTCGCGGAACGGTCGGTCCACGGCGCGCTGTTATTGAGCGCTGACCGCGCGACCGCGGTTGTCTGGTCGCGAGCTTCAATGAGTTTGCAACCGATCCATGTGAACACAGTTTAGCGAACACGAACAAAATCCATTTCACTGAGGAAATTATTATGCAAAATGAATCGATCGATCGAATGAGTCGTCAGTCATTTCTTGGCCCCGACGCTCAACAAATATTTTCAACGAAGCGCGTCGGCATCGTAGGCCTGGGCGGAGGCGGCTCGCACATCGTGCAGCAACTCGCACATCTTGGCTTTTGCAACTTCAGCCTTTTTGATCCTGACCGAGTCGAAACGAGCAATCTCAACCGATTGGTTAGCGCCACTAGATCCGATGCTTTCGCTAACACAGCGAAGACAGAAGTCGCGCGGCGTTTGATCGAAGGGCTCATCGAAAAGCCTAACGTCGAACTGTATCAAGATCGTTGGCAGGTCTACCCTGATGGGCTTCGCAAGTGCGACATCGTGTTCGGTGCGCTTGATGGACTGCAGGAGCGGAAAGAACTACAGGTTTTCACCAAACGGTACGCAATCGCATACATTGATTTGGGACTCACAGTTGCTACCGTCGGTGGCCAGCCTCCGCGAATGACTGGCCAAGTAGCCCTGGTCACTTCGGAGAGCCCGTGTTTGATGTGCCTTGGCATCGTGACCGAAGAGCAGTTGGCACTAGAGGCCGCCGAGTACGGACACGCGGGCATTCGACCACAGGTCGTGTGGGCGAACGCTGCCCTCGCTGCATCCGCTGTCGGGTTGGCTGTCAATTTGCTCACGAATTGGACGCGCCAAAATATCACTTCAGAGTACTTGAGCTACGACGCAAACCGTAGCGAAGTCGGCGTGCATCCGCGAAAATCTCAAGGCTATATCGCAAGTACGTGCTCGCACTTTCCGGCTTCCGAGCGTGGGACTCCCGTGCTTTTGGCGGTGTGAAGGAGGCTGCGCGCTAGTTTACTTTCCGCTCTCATCCTCAAAAAAGACCTTCGTCGCCTGGGTCTCCATCCACCGATGGAACGACGTCACCCTCCACACCCTCCTCGCCGACCACTTGATGCCCGAGAAGCGCCGCCGCGCGGGCGAGCTCGACGACCTTCGCAAATCCCGCGCTGATGCAAGCCATTCTGGCAGCAAATCCGCACTCGAAAAGCGCATCACCGAGCTCACTAAGCTCTTCGAAGAGCTCACGGATTTTATCGACAAGGTCACCGAAGTCGCCGACCAGGGACCGCCACCCTCGGACTCCGCCACCACCAAACGCGAAGTGAGCACACGCTTCGAGATGGACCTCGACGACGGCGTGATGGTCAACAGCGCCGCCCTCTGGCCCCTGCTCGAACCCCAATGGAAAGACCCGAAAAAATGGTGGCGCGAGCTCGCCTGCGCGAAGGGCAAAAAAGACTACGACTGGTCCCACTTGGCCATGCGGTACTTTCCCACCCGCGTGGAGGCCAAGTGCGTCACCGACCCTTCGCTCGCAGTAGCCCACAAGTGCTTCTGGCGCTTGCACCCCGCGAAGGCATACGCATGGGAGCTTCGCTTGCAGAACGAGATCGGTCCCGAGTTTTTGCTCACAGAGCCAGACTCGGTTGACCTTCGCGCAAAGTGGTTGAAGAGCCACGCGAGTGAGGCCAAAGAGCTTCTCGCAGCAGAGCTCAAACGTCGCGAGCGCAAGCTGGC
>JANNCG010000680.1:0-2511 GCA_031386385.1 Myxococcales bacterium | reverse complement strand
GAAACAGACGACTCAGTTCGCACTTGGATTCTCGATGTGGATGTTATCTGCGGGATGTCACAAGCCAGCACCGACAGTGCAAGAGCGACCCCTGCCGGACGATCTCTCAAATTCTGTCGCAGCTCTCTGACTGATCGACCGCAGTCGCGCGAGATCTTGACGACGAACGGTAGCGGCTTCATCCGTGAAGAGGTGATCGTCCGGCAGGGGTCGCTCTTGCACTGTCGGTGCTGGCTTGTGACATCCCGCAGATAACATCCACATCGAGAATCCAAGTGCGAACTGAGTCGTCTGTTTCTTCATCTGGTAGAATCCCACGATCGCTGCAAGTTGTTGCGCTGCCCCGGAGCTACGCTTGGCTGATAGCGTGAGTATGGGTGCTACGTAGGTCAGTTGTCAGCCAAATTTTCACGCGTCACGTGTTGCGGCGACGTTGGCGGTTCTGCGTCTGGCGGACCATTTGTCTGACCCAAACCGACAAGGCATTTTTGATGACATCGTCGCAGATCTCGAAGCGAAAAACCTAGCCAAAGGCAAAGCCGAGGGGCTTCGCGCAGTGCAGAAAAAATGCTGAGCGCTTAATCGATGCGATTCTCTTCGGGGGCTGGGGCTGGGCGCGCGGTGGGACCTTTCGACGGACCTCTGCGCTCTGACGTAGCGGATTTTTTCGGGTTAGTTTTAGAGGTGTTCTTTGCGAACAGTGTCGGCGCAATCAGATCCGCGTCGCGGTTGTCCCAGCGGTAGTACGTGATCTGCCGACGAAGCTGGTTGTAGTCGCTGACAAACAAAGTGTACATGCGTTGGCGGAGCTCGGCGTTCTCTTGGTTTTTGACGTTGCGTACGCCCTTGCGATTGATGGCGTTTTCAAGGGTGGATGCGCCGACGTTGAGCTCTTCTTGGTCCGCGGGAGTGAACCAGAGACGATCGCCGAGCTTTGCGCGCAGCTTCGTGAAGACCGTGTTGAGGGCGTACAGGTCCGAGATCAAGTCGTCACGACCACGGCCCGCGACAATTTGATCGATGACTGCCTGATCGACAAACCCACGATTGGCCAGCGGCGTGAGTTCAGCCAAAGCAATGGCGCGCAGCTTGTACAGGCGTGCGAGCAAGGGCGCGATGCCCGCGCTGGTTTTGCGGTCCGCGTTCAAGATGACTGCGTGCGCATGGCGCAGTGCGAGCGTGGTGGTGGTGAGCTGCGTGAGGAGCTTGCGGAGGGTGTCGACTTGCTCGGTGTTGAGCTTGGGTAGCAGCTCGTCGATGACGCGGGCCGTTGTTTGGCGAACATCGTTGAGCGCCTTGTCGATATCAATCGAGATGTGCAGAAGCTCTGGCTTCGTGAGTGCGCTCGCGCGGGGGAGCATGGCTTCGTAGGCCTTGGGCGCTTCGGTGATGTGTTCTAGGTCGCAAAGGGCCGCAGAGTGCGTCTTGGCAAACACTGAATCAGAATTCATTGAGACTCTCCTCGCGAGTTGCGATCCCAGAAAACACGGGTCATGCACTCGCGCGGGGCCTATCGGGAGATGCGCGTGCGAGGTTGCGGGCGCACCACGGGAATTTCGGGAGGGTGGCGATCGCGGAGAGTTGGACCAGCACCGCGGGAAGAGCCGCAAGAGCGATCTGCGCTGGGAATTGCCGGGTTTTGAGAGGGAAAAATGCACTGCGCGGCGGTGATCGAGGGTGTTGCGAGGAGGCGAGATGACCGAGCGGCTCGGTGCCGGAGGGTGTTCAGGACACGCGCGCACAGCGAGTGGATCGGTCTCAGAGGGTGTGGCGAGCAGGCGAAATGGTCGAGTGGCTCGGTGAGCGAGGGTCCCGCGAACAGGCGCAGGGCGCGAGGGGCTCGGTCATTAAGGGTCTTGCGAGCAGGCTTTGCGGGCGAGCGGCTCGGTCTCGGCGCGTGGTGCGAACAGGTGAAATGGTCGAGTGACTCGGTGATCAAGGGTGCCTCGAATAGGCGCAGGGGGCGAGGGGCTCGGTCTCGGCACGTGGTGCGAACATGCGAAATGGGCGATCCACTCGGTGATCAAGGGTGCCGCGAACAGGTCCAATGAGCGAGGGGCTCGGTGATGAAGGGTCTTGCGAGCAGGCGTTGCGGGCGAGGGGCTCGGCCTCGGCGCGTGGTGCGAACAGGGGACGTGACCGGTCGCGCTCAAAGGGCGAGGGCGCCGAGCAGGCGCAGTGAGCGAGGGGCTCGGCCTCGGCGCGTGGTGCGAATAGGCAGCGGGGGCGATCAGAGCGGTGTTGGTGCGTGTGCCGAGCAGGCGCAGCGAGCGATCGGGATCAAACGGCGGGTGTTCCGAGCAGGCACATGGGGTGATCGGAACTCGCGCTACAGCGAGCTGAACGGGCAATTGGGGCGACCGGGGCGGAGGGGGAGGGTCTTCGTCGCCCCGCTCGCGGGCGACGCACGCGAAAGGAGCGCGGAGGGAGGGGGGTGTCCCAGAATCTGTGCAGTTAACTTCAGCGGTTGAGTGACTGAGTCTGCCAGCGAAGGCGCTGGGCTCGCTGTCG
>JANNCG010000679.1:0-9910 GCA_031386385.1 Myxococcales bacterium | reverse complement strand
TCGAGCATCGAGCGGATCATGTCTTTGCATTCGCGAACTGAGGCCATGAGTGATGAATTCGTTTCTGTGGGGGCTATGGAGAGCAAAAGAGTGTTTAATTGCCCGTCTTGGGCGTCTCAACAACCAAACTTAATGGGTCGGTGAGCGAGCTAACTTGGGACATCCCCGTGTTGTAGGCAATGGCATGCCAGGTTCGCTTCAGCTGTTCTTGTCCAGCGTCCTTCGGTCCGAGCATCACAGACTGCAGTACGTCCAAGTTTGGCAATGCGTCACGGTCCGCCGGTCGCACCAATCCAGATTCGCCCAGCATCTTTCGCAAGTACCTCGCGCGCTCAAGCCTCCGCAGGACCGCGTCGGGGTCCCGGGCTTCGACTGCATCCCACGCCGAGCGAACCTCGGCCACTGTTCGCATCCAGAGCACCGTGGTGGCCACACGCCGACGTGCCTCTTCGTTGCCAAACCCGAGTCCCAAAGCAACCGAGACGCGCTCACTGCTCACCTCACGGGGATCACCACCGGGGCCGTCTTCATGGCTTCGTGCGCCAAGCGCAAAGCCTAAGTTTGTTGCGCGGGCGATCTTCAGGATGGTGCTGTTTCCCCTCGCAAACACCGTCGCGATCGGAACCTCCGTCGTCGGATCATCCACCTCAATCTGCAACAGCACCGAGCGGGCGGTCTCCGCTGCCAGCGGCCCAATAGAGACCTCCATCACACGCCCCTCAGGCCTACATGGCAGCTTGTGCATCACCTCAGCACGAGCAATTCGTCCGCTAAATCCCAGGCTAAGCGTGACATCGGTGGCCACCAAACGACGAGCCCCCTCCACCTCGTACGCGATGACGGACGCCACTTGTGCGGCATCACGAAGGTAGTGAAATCGACCTCCTCCCGCAGTCGCGATGGACGCGCAGAGCTTCTCGTCGGTTCCGCTTCCAATCCCGACAACGTTGGTCTCAATCCCGCGTTTTGCGCCCTCAATCACCAAGCGACGGATCGCCTCAGGCTCAATCTCTCCATGACTCGGGAGGCCGTCAGTGAGCAAAAGAATCTTTCGCGCAGCGTCCGGTGCCATCCAGCGCGACAGGGTGTCTTCGCACTCACGCCACGCAGCAGAGAGGTTGGTCCCCGTCGCAGTGCTGAGCCGATCGAGCGCTCGGCGTGCCTCTTGGCGACCCTCCATGTCTGCGGGACCTGGAGCGCACACCGTTCGCGCCACGCGATCAAAGCTAATGACCGCGAAGCGATCTTCGGGGCCCAGCGCGTCGAGCACGTCTCGCGCCGCTTGGACCGCCATCGCAAATCTTCCGCCGCGCATTGAGCTTGAGGCGTCAATGGCCAGGGCCATACACAACGGTGTTCGCACCTGTGATTGTGGCTGACCGTCCGCCAGTGGGGGTGCTTTGCCCAGCACATCCACAAGCAAAAATGCATGACGGGGAGATGTGCCGATCTCGGGAAGACGGGCGGCATAGGTGGCGACTTGCAACACGCTCATAGGGATAGAGTATAGCCTGAGACAACCCTTGCAGTCGCCCATATCGCGCCACCCACGACGGTTAAGTCGTCACGGAGGACCGAAGGTCGCTTCGCTAAAATTAGGCCACTGCGCTCGGTTCGGCGTACAGTCCAAACTCGAAACGAAATAGACATCATGGCAACCGTCCGTACCCGAGCAGATCTCGCCGTTCTTCTTGGCCGTCAAATGGCCTCTTCGCTCCGCAACAACACCAACGATGAGGACATTGAGGGCCGTGCAGCGTTAAAGACCTACCTCCTTGAGCCGCATGGACCCGTTCGCACGCGAGCCAAAGAGATCCTCTCTGGTACACTGGCGACCTTGGGCGTCACCATTGAGACCACGGATGAACCAGAGCTGCTCTCCTTGGTCGCTGGAGATCAAGTATCCTGGCTTGATTGCACCCAAGATCGACCCTGGCGCTTGCATATTGTGGCCAACGTCAAAGACGCCGATCGCATTCACGAGCTGCTCACAAGCGCGACGCCGTATCTTACTCCACTACGTATTTTGCCCGCAAAACTAGAGTCACTGGCGATCCGTACCGCGTCTCCGTTGGTGCTCTTTTCACTCAGGCACGACCGCCGTCCACTGAGACCGTTGCACGAGCTGCCCGCGACGCGCGAAGGCGTGGACGTGGTGACCCTGCGCTTTTGGGCAAGCACCGCGGCTGAGACGTTGATGGCCCTCCGCCGCAAAGACGTGCTCCCGGGAGCCACCAGCGTGAGCTCAGTGCAGCTTCGCCTGGGCGATCACGAAGCGTACGCGCGCGTTGAGGTCTATCACGACGGAAAATGCACCGCCGTCGGCAACTCGTTTGTGCACTTTGAGAGACTGCTCGACGCGATCACCGCTGAGTACGCCGAGGTGTGCAACATGATCACGGCGATCACGTCCAAGGGACGGCGTATTCACGTGGCGATTCCGTGGAAGATTGAGGCGGTCGAGCCGGCGGTTGCGCGGATGTTTGTCGGACAAGATCCCTTCGCCCTGTGGGGGCTTCCTGAGCGCTTGTCCGAGCACGCGTTTGTCACCCGCGCTGTGGATTTGGACTCGGGACAGTGCGCCACCATTGAGGTCACCCGCGAAGGGATCTCGATCGAGCTCGCTGCAGAAGCGCACCCCTGCGTCGCGCTTCGCTTGCTCACGAACATTCAGTTTCACGCGCACTCTGAGCTCGATTTAGAGCCCTTGTTTCAGCTTCGCGCGGGAGGTGCCGCCGCCAATCCCGAGCCCGCGTTTTATGAAAAATCCTCGCTCGCCAAGGTCGCCGCGGTGGTGCTCGCTGAGACCGTGGCCACTTGGATACGCGGGAGCGCAACGGTGTCTGTGACGTCTATTTTACAAGGATTATTTCAGGCAGATCAGCGCACCAAGGGGCTCGAAGATCTAGTGCGTACGGTGCTCTCTGAGGCCGCCGCATACGAGTGGTCCGAGTGGATCAAACCCACGCGCGATGACGCGGGCGCCACGGCGTGGAGATTCAAAGTAGAGCCCAACCGCGAGCGCATCGCGCGCAGCCGGCAGCTCGGGCGTTTGTATCGGGCAAGCGCACAGTTGGCCCAGCGGGTGTCTGGAGCAAATGTTGAGCCCTGGTCGCAGCTCTCGCTCTTTGCGGCAGAAGCGATGGTCCCGGTTTGAGCAGCCGGTTTGGGCAGCCGGCGTGAGCGTTAACGATGAAGGACAACGATCAAGCTCTCATTCAAAACGCGCTCGCCCTCTACGATCGCTATGCGCGCGAGGTGGTGGAGGCCTTTGATTTTTGTCCCTTCGCACGGCGCGCCCGTGAAGACAGTGCGGTGATGGTGCGCGTTGAGACGACGTCAAGCGTGACTCCCGAAGCGATGATTGAGCTGCTTGATCGAGTGGCCAAGGATCCGAAGATCGAAATTGGAATCCTGATTTTTCCCAGAGAAAAACGCTCTCAGCGCGAGTGGCAGCGGCACGTGGCGGACACGCACGAGGCAGACACACACATGCCCCGAGAGTTCGCCAAGGTCTGGGCCATGGCGGCTTTTCATCCTGACGCCCAAGCGGACTTGGCGAGCCCATCGCGGCTTGTGTCGTTTATTCGTCGCACACCCGATCCAACGGTGCAGCTTGTTCGACTGAGCACGCTGCAGCAGGTGCGCGCGAAAGATCCCAAAGAGACGCTCTTCGTTGAGCCTTCAAAGATCGATCAGTTTGTGCGTGACCTTGAGGCCAACCCAGATCGAGCGGAGAAAGTCTCTATCCACGACCGCATCGCGCAGGCTAATCACGACACCGTCATCCGTGAGACGGTCGCAAAAGTGGAAGCGGTGATCGCGTCCATTCAACACGAGCGCGCCTCGCGGTATGCGGCAATTGGCGAGTAAATTTGCTGGTCAAATGAGAGTGGGTCAACACGCTACCCAAGCAGTTCTGGCGGGGGCGCCGGACCTCGCACAGCGGAGGGCCACCAGCGAGTGCAGTTGTCTCCGCCCATCCGACAGATCAGTGGAAACGACTGGACTCCGTCGCGGCAATACGCCCCTACTTGATTGCAGCTCAGCCCCGCGAGTCCGCCGTCACACGTGACAGGGGCTCCACAGCCAGCGTCCTCGACAGGGATCACCGCCACCACAGCAACATCTTGCACCACGTTGATCGCCTCGGTCACTGGGCTCTGGGGTACGTCTCGTGGCGACAACGCCTGAGGGTCCACAGTGACTGGTTGCACTGCAACGCCGCTTTGACGAACACAACCCGCGAGGGGCCGTGTCGCGATCAAGCTGAGCCCAGCCATAAACGCGAGCTTATCCGTGAATGAAGTGCGGTTCATCTCGCGAGCGTATCACTGGACCCGCAAATCAACGAGCGTCGGGGGCGAGTGAGACGCTCACCAAAGCGAGGCGAAGATTTTAGCGCTGTGTTTGAACGAGGGGCGCTGAGCGCTTCGCGAGGGCACCTTGCGCGGAGGCTAAGTCCTCAGCGTGCCTCGTTCAGATACAGCGCTAAAATCTCCCCCCGCCTCTGATGGGCGGTGCTATGGGGCTCTGCCTGAGGCGAGCTCAGCGTCCGTAGATGAAGCGAAAGTGCACGCGAACGCTGCCCTGTGACGACGCCAGCGGCCAGTTGGCTCCGCGAATCACGCTGTCCAGACACACTCGATTTTGCGCCCAGCCCATAGGGTTTGCCACCGCGTTGCGCAGCGTCGGAGGACGGCTCCGCCCGGTCCCGCGCGGAATCAAAAAATCCACCACGACGTCTGTGGATGGAGGAGCCACAACGCCATTTGCACCCCTTCGTGGCGTGACACACCCCGCGAGTTGTCCGACAATCCGATCGAGTGTTCGCCGAATTTCTGCAGGCGATTCTCCGGTCGCGCTGAACTGGGACACCGTTGCAACAGGCCCCGTCCCTACGCCGATGTTAGGATTCATCGGTGCGGCGCCGTATCCCGAGGCGGGCGATGCTTGGGCAAACAATCGAGGGTTGGCTTGCGCGAGACGTTGCTGCTCTTGCACATGCGTAGACCCTGCGCTCTGCTCACTAAAAGATATGCCACTGAGCGCTGCGGTGACCGCGAGCATGACCGTTGCACCACTTCGAGACGGCGCGCTCGTGCGCACTCCGACCGAACCGTCACAAAAAGGGCACCGCTCTCCGTCCGCGCGGATGTGACGGTTGCAATGTTGGCAGAGTTGGTATGGGGTGTTGTCGGGGCTCATCAGTTGTTTCCTTCGGGGGATTGTACGCTGAGCTGGGAGCGATTAACGACCGCTAAACCGACTGACAAACATCACGAGGGCAAACAAGACGCTGTGACTCGCGATGCTCGCAACGACCACCGCGACGACGTTTTTCACCGAGAGAGTCCCAGCCTCTGCGGGGAGTGCGGCGTCTTCGCCCTTGCCCGTAGGCATGCGAATCAGCGTGAAATATACGCCACATTCTGCAGCGAGCACGACCGCCGCCCACGCGAGCAGCTCAATGGTCGGGACCGGCCGGGTAAACGCCAATTGCATCAACTCAAACCGACCAGGTGCAAACCCCGCAGCGGTGGCGACCAGCGCGTCGCGAAAACAGCGCTTGAGTGGCCAACCCAACAACGCAAGGACGATCGCTTCAACGGCCGCAGTGCAGAGAAACAAAAAGCCCAAGACCGCGACGGCGATGAGCAACATGGGAAGTTCAGGGGCGTTCATTGAGGTCCAAAACATAGCACGACGCTAATGGATGTGACACCCCTGCACAGAGACTTAAAAAGCGCGCGAAGCAACCGCTGCGCGGAGTTAAAACGGCACACCAAGGAGACCATAATACTGCGTCTGCGCGTCCGCCCCGCGAAGCCCTTGCGCGACACCAAAGCGCATCGTGGTGGTGATGACATATCCCCACACGACGTCCACGAAGAGCTCTGTCCCGGCGCCCACGGCGATGCGATCGGGTTGCAACCTACCGAACCACGCGTCGCCGACGTCGAGGTAGACCGCGCCCCAGAGGCGTGAGAGGTAGATGGGGAGGGTCGCGATTCCTCTGTCAATTTGCACGATGGGAAAGCGGTACTCAGCGCTGCATTGGTAGTACGCACTTCCCCCGCGCGCGTTGGGCGGATAGCCCCGCAGCGGAGTTGAGCCCGAGTACGCAAGTGCTGGGAGCGCGGTCACAAAGTCAACGGGGTTAAACAACGGATACCCGCCAAGGCCGTAGTAGCCACGCTCTCCGGTGTCTGACGTTCCGATCCCGCCAGCGGCGCGAAGGGCAAGCACATGCTGATAGCGACCCACCCGCAATGGCAGCGGAACATACCCCGTGATTGTCCCGTTGATATCAAACGCACCCACAGCGCCACCCAGCGCACGATCCGAAGCGCGCATCGAGACCGATCCGTCAAACCCTTCGTGCGCCGAGATGTCGTAGGTATACCGCTGTGTTCGCGCAAACGACCAAGCCGCTCGTAGCGCTGCGTGCAGCTGGCGCCCCGGCAGTGCTGGAGCGATCTCATTGGGATCCCACGCGTGCTGCCCCGGCGCCGCTCCGATGGGCCCCGCATACGCTCCATTGAATCCAAACGAGAGCGCGTTGCTAAACAACAACGACGGAAATCCCACTGAAATTCCAACATCTCCAACCCAACGCTCAAGCGCATACGCGTACTCTTGCCCGCCATTGACCCACGTTGCGCGGTTCACTGATCGCGATAAGCGCACCGACATCGAAGGACGCAGCCCCGCGTACGAGTAGCCCAAATCAAAGCCCGGGTTGAGCCCAACGAGCCCCAACGAAGCCCGCGCCGACCAGCTCTGCCGGCCAAGAATATCATTCGCGCTCGATGACACCGACACCAAAGGTCCAAAGCCATCATCGGAGATGTCTGCTTGCCAATTGCGCGGTCGCATCGTCGACCACGGCGTGTACTCATAGTCGCGCACTGGGACCGTCGGAGTGTCTACATGGCCATGGTGGTACTCACGCTCGGGTCCCGGCTCAAGCCACTGTGATGGGTCCATTCGCAGGCGATACAAATCAAACCCTCGCCAGGTATATCCCACATAAACGATCCACTGCCCGTCGGGTGAGACCTCGGGCATAAACGCTCCGCTCACCACATTGGTCACCTGACGCGTTAACCCCGTTGAGCGCTCATACGCATACAAATTTGCGACGCCTGTGCGATCGCTTGAATAAATCAAATAGCGACCATCGGGCGAAAACACAGGCTCAATGTCAATCGCCCGATCGTGCGTGACGTCTTGTATGTTTTGCGTCTGTCGATCGAGCACCCGAATGTCTCTGTATCCGCCCCGTTGCCAGTGCGAAAACGCGACATACCGCCCGTCGGGCGAGTACTTGGGAGTGTACGCTTGCTCAAACCGGCGCACGCGCACCAGGGGACGGGCGGCGTGGTCGGCGAGGGAGTACTCAAAGAGTTGCTGGGTTCCACGGTGATTGACTGTGTAGGCGAGGTGATCGCCGTCGGGAGACCAGTCGGGATAAAGCGTACGTGCACCCGATGAGAGCTGCTCGGGGTCCGTGATGCGCGTCAATTGCTGTGTCATCGGGTCACTCTCGACGTTTGAGAGCCACAGGTCCCGATACCCATAGATCCCTCGGTGATACCCGGGCTCTGAGCGAATCATCCGCGTACGCTCAGGCGAAAAGGCAAACCCCGAGGGGGTACCCACCCACGCGTGCTCGTGTGTCACCGGGTGCGCTTGGGTGATATCAAGCGAGCGAAACATCCAGTGCGATCGTCCATCTCCAGACTGATACACCACCGTGTGTGCGTCAAAGAAACGTGGATAGTTGAGGTCCTCGCCCTGAGACGTGATCCGCTCGCCTTCGCGCAACCCTCGGCTCACAATCGCGTCTCTTTGGCGCTCATACCTTTGGCGCGCGGAGGCTAAAAACTCTGGCCAAAGCTCTTCCCAGGTGTGCCCCGTGGCCCGCTGCAGTGAGCGATTGATGCCATAGGGTATAAGTTGTCCACCGTAATCTGACGAGACTCTTCCAAACGTGTCGCGACCAAAGCGCTCAAGAACGTATTGGACAAAGTAGCTGCCGTATAGGTAATAGATGTTTCCGTGGGGCCAGCGGTTGGGGCCGTTGGACATCTGATCGATCGAGACAAAGTGATTCGATAGCGCATCAGCGCGCAGGTACATATCCCAGACCGCAGAGTCCAGTCGGCCGCCCGAGGTGTAGTACGACTCGTTGGCGACCGCGACGCCCTCAAGCAACCACCGTGGCTGCACCTGATTGGGGGGATACGTCTTGCCGATGATCGCGTTAATAATCGCTGGAATTCCTCTAATATTATCAGAGTGCGCGATGTGCGTATACTCGTGTGTGACCAGCGTCTGCAGCCAGTCGTCAAAGTCATTGAGCGTCGAGAGGTCCTCTGGCGCCGTCACAAACAAACGAACAGTGTTTAGCGGAACCGCCGTCGCAGACCCATTCGCGTCGTCACTGTTGTCCGCTAAAACCACCTCAACCATCTGCGTTGGCCGGTGGTCCATCATCTGCGCCAAGCGGTCATACACCGCCTCAGAGATGTCCACTACGCGCCGCGCCGCTTCAGCCAACCCCTGATAATAGTGCACGCGAAAGTGCGCGCTCTCCATGGTGCGAAACAGCAACCTTGGGTCATGCCCCTGAGCGCTCGCGGTCTGTGGGCCAACCGCAACGGACAGCAGAAGCGCAGCGCTCGCTCTTAGAGTGTTCGTGTTAGAGAGACTTCGCAGAGACCTCAATGGACTGTGCAAACCCTAACAGATTTGCCCCTTGGGTCCTACGGCGACTGGCTAAATGAGGTTGCTGCTACCCAGCGCTCAAACTCGGTCCCTACCCAGTGTCTAGCAAACGCTGTATTGTCGCGGCCGCAACCACGACTGACCCACTCGAAAAAGGACGCTACGGATGCTCGGACTGATGCAAAACTGGCCGCTTCTCTGTCACCGAATCATCGACCATGCGGCGGCCGTTCACGGCAAGCAAGAGGTTGTCACTCGATCCATCGAAGGGCCGATCCACCGGACAAATTACAGCGAAATCCGCGCGCGGTCCCTTAAGGTAGCCCAGCGGCTGGACCGCGACGGGATCAAGCTCGGCGACCGTGTTGGCACCATCGCGTGGAACACCTGGCGTCACCTCGAAGCGTGGTACGGGATCATGGGTATTGGCGCGATCTGCCACACGGTGAACCCACGTTTGTTTCCTGAGCAGATCGTGTGGATCATCAACCATGCACAAGACCGAGTGCTCATGACGGATCTTACCTTCGTGCCGTTGCTCGAAAAAATCGAGGACAAATTGCCGTCGGTCGAGCGCTTCGTGATCCTGACGGACCGAGCCCACATGCCGCAAACAAGGTTAAAAAATGCAGTGTGTTATGAAGATTGGATCGCAGAGGTTGATGGCGATTTTACCTGGCGGGAGTTCGACGAAAACACCGCTGCGGCGATGTGTTACACATCGGGGACAACCGGCGATCCGAAGGGCGTAGTGTACTCGCACAGGTCCAACGTGTTGCATGCATTGATGGCGACGGGCTTGGACGCACTCGGGACTTCGGCGAAGGACGTGATGCTGCCGATCGTTCCGTTGTTTCACGCGAACAGTTGGGGGATTTCGTTTTCAGCGCCTGCGGTCGGGACCAAACTTGTGATGCCCGGCGCCAAGCTCGACGGCGCATCGGTGTGCGAATTGCTGCAGTCCGAGAAGGTCACCGTCACTGCGGGTGTGCCAACGGTGTGGCTCGCGCTGCTGAACTACTTAGCGAGCAGCAAGCTCACGTTGCCGCATCTACGCATGGTTATTTGCGGCGGATCTGCGATGCCGCGATCGATGATCAAGGCGTTTTTGGACATGGGAGTCACCCCTCGCCACGCCTGGGGTATGACCGAGATGAGCCCGCTCGGCTCGCTGTCG
>JANNCG010000077.1:0-2669 GCA_031386385.1 Myxococcales bacterium | reverse complement strand
GGCACCCTTCGCGTTGACGACGCTGCGCGCACCGCGCTGATCGCTGAAGGGACACCCGCTCCGCACTTTCACGCAGTCGCATCAAACGGCACCGTGATTGACAGCAATGGCGTTCGCGCCCGTCCGCTGGTTGTCTACTTTTATCCCCGTGACGAGACGCCTGGATGCACCGTCGAGGCAGAGGGATTTCGCGACATGGCGCAGGAGTACACCGCCGCAGGCATCGACGTTGTGGGCGTAAGCACGGACGACACTGCTTCTCACCAAGGGTTTGCGACACAGCACAACCTGCCGTTTTCGCTCGTGAGCGACCCTGATGGTCGCCTTGCGGCGAGCTTTGGAGTGGCTGTTCGAATGGGATTTACCCAGCGAATCACGATCGTGATCAACAAGATGGGCAACGTCGTGAAGGTGTACCCCAGCGTGAGTCCGTCGGGTCATGCTGCAGAAGTCCTGGCGCTTGCACGGACGATCTGAGTTGTCTGGAGCTCCTCGACTGATATAATCTTCAGTTGATGGTAAAACCGCTCGCCGAAAATATGATGAAGGGGCAGGCATTTCGCGGTTTTTTTGACGCGTATGAGCGCCTGTTCGACACAAAAGCCCGAGAAAAACTGATCGCAGAGCTGCCCGAAGTGCTGTCCAATGCAGCGCGCTTCGGAGCCATCGTCTCCTCCGGTTGGTACCCCATCTCTTGGTACTGCTCGCTTTATGACACGCTCGCGAAAAACAAGCTGCTCACGCCAGATTTGGCTCGCAAAATCGGCCGTGATACCACCGCGCTGGACATCAAGGGTGTGTACAGCTTTGTCCTTCGATTCGCGAATCCGACCACCGTCTTTGCGAACGTCAATCGCATCCTGGGTTTGTATGTGCAGCAGTGTGAGGCGACCGTCGTTGAGCGGACTGATGGGCTCGTGCGGGTGCGAATGAAGATTCCAGGATCGAGCAGGTGGCTGTGGGAGGAGTTTTCAGGTGGCGCCGAGGTGATCTTGGATGCCTGTGGTGCCAAAAACACGCGCTGTTCTTGCACGGGCCAGAGCAACGATGAGGCTGATCTTGAGGCGCATTGGATGCCCAAGGGCACCTGAGCTTTGAGTGTCGCTACAGATAGCTCATCCACCACTCACGCCGTCGTGATTTCACCCCGGCAAACCAGCGGCAAAGTGGATACAAAAGCAATAGCGCCAGAGCCCAGCCAACATAAGCGGCCCACAGTCCAAGGCCCGTGTGTCCCGGAGGGGGGTCGAGAAAATGCGCACCAAATCGCCCATAGGAGATCGCGATCCCGACCCAGCGCATGAGCACAATGTGCACAAAATAATAGAACAGCGGCACACTCCCCAGCATCGCAAACTTTGTAAGCACCTTGCTATCCGCGAGCCGTTCAAACGCCGCGAGGACACACAACGCAGGTCCAAGGGTCATGCAAAGATAGAGCAGCGATGGGGGATATTTGTGGCAGTTTAAAAACGAACAAACCGTGAAAAATAGCCCGCGGAATTGCGTTGCCCACCGATGCGGATCACCGTAGATATTCGCGAAACGCAAAAGAAAGAACAGCGCCGTGATCGCTGCACCCAAGCGCATCGTATGCTTGGCTCGCAGTTCGATCGATTGTTTCATGATGGCACCAAACGAGTAGCCCAACGCGATCACACCGATCCACGGAAGCACTGGGTACGCGACGTAAAAACGCTTGCCTCGAAAGGGCTCAAGCAGCCCTCCTTCGTGCAGAATTTTCCACAGCCAGCCAAGTGGCCCGAACATCGATGGCTGCACAAATTCTAGTGAATTATGCGCTATTGTGATGACAACTCCCGTCACCAGCACAAGCCAAGGAGCCCGCAAGGCGAGCAGTCCGCCGAGCGCAACCATGGACCAACCGATCGCCCAGATCACCTGCAGCATCGTGATGCGATACAGGGGATCGGGTGTCCATCCGATGCGCATAAAAGTCAGCTCGAGAAAGACCATCCACAGCCCGCGTGTGAGCAAAAACCGGGCGGCTGCCGTTGTTCCGTTTTTAGAGGCGTACAGGTGTGCGGAGGTGCCTGCGAGAAAGATAAACACCGGTGCGCAAAAGTGCGTGATCCAGCGTGTAAAAAATAGCAACGGTGTGGTGGTCGCGAGGTTTGTCGCTGGATGCGAAAATCCGTCTGCAAAGAAATCTCGCGCGTGGTCGAGCGCCATGAGCACCATCACCAAGCCCCTGAGCGCGTCTATCGCGACGTTGCGATCACGGCCGGACATCAAACGCCCACCGACAGGCGCTCGCGCCACCGTGACCGTCGCGAACGATGAGCCAAAACGTTACGGGCCCAGCGGCGGTCGGGGCGGTCCAGCTCGGGGCGAGGTCGGGCATCCGTGCGCGGCCAAAATCCCACACTCCCGCTGTCGAAAACCAGCTGCGAAAAGACTGCTCTCGCTGCGCTATGGCCTGTCCGCTTGAGTCAATCACCGTGAAGCTCTCGGCCCATGACTCATCGGGGTCCGGCGCGAAGGTAAGCTTGGTGCGCGGCGCCACAACCAACGGGGCACCTTGAATGATGCACTCTTCTGAGCTGCGCAGCGGATCCGCTTGGATGACGCGCTCATTCACCCGCACGACCGGGGGAGGGGGATTAAAATTGTCGCCATTCGGCAGGACCAAAATGCGCTTAAACGCT
>JANNCG010000591.1:0-2396 GCA_031386385.1 Myxococcales bacterium | reverse complement strand
GATGCGCCAATGACAAGGCGTGGGACGACAAACACGTCACCCGCCGAGACTCCGTTGGCAGGATCGGGACTCGTCGCGATGGAGAGGTCCATGGCGACACCGTAGCGTGTCACAGCCGCCCCGACCTTCGGGCTGAGGAAGATCCCGGGAGATACAGTGAACAGCGATCCCGGCTGTCCGATGTTGTTCCATGCGAAGGAGAGCTCTGCACCGGGTAACCTGCTGTTGAACGCTCCGTGCATCACGTAGAGGAAGGAGATTTGGGCCGATCCGATCACGGCGAGCGACGGCGCACCGGCCTTCAGTTGGAGGACGTTGGAGCACGCCCTGCCCGTGATCATCGGATCGGAACTGGTGCCGGGTCGGCAGCGTTCGACGTTTCGGGTAGCGACCGCTTGGTCCAACACGATGCCGCCGAGCGCGATCACGGACAAGCCGACGTCCGTGTGCCACTCAAGGCGAGGACGAAAGCGGATCTGGTATTGGTTGTAGTCCTGTGGCTCAAGCGCGACGTCGGTCCCGTAGGCGCGCACACGGGAGTAGTTGGCGTCGACAGTGAGTCCAATGAAACCTAATCCGAGGACACCACGCACGGGGCGCGCCGGAATCCCGTTGAGATACAGAAACGCCGCAGGAGCCTGCGCTCGCGCATCCCGCGCAAAGAAAACTCTGACTCGCTGGTCGTGGATGCGGGAAGTTTGTTCGTGATGTGCACCAATCTCAGACGGAATGCATGGGGAGGAGTCCATGTGCTCCGCGTCACAGTATCCACGCAATGCCTCCCGTGCGTCGGCATTGGACTGACCAGCCACGGCAGATTCAACAACTGTGATGGCGGACTGGATCGACTGCCAACGACTGAGGTGTTCCTCCCACTCTGTCGAGTAGCTGCGCGCAATTTCTCCAAGCCTTTCGGCCGTGCAATTTTGCTGCGCACCAACGGTTTCGCACAAATGGAGCGGCATCTGACGTACTTCCTCTGGCGTCAGAGCGAGCGAGGCTTGCGTCCAATCGTATCCGATCTGCAATGAAGCTCTCAGGCCGCTCACGAGCTGGTTGGTATTCCGGTTTTGCTCAACGAAGGCGCCGAAGCCGGTCGAACTGTCGAGGGGAGCGCTCGCGGCGAAGCCCAGGCGAACGCCAGCGGCGAACAACCTCTGGAACGACATTGATGCGCGGGAATCCGTTCCGTTAAACCGCAGGAAAGCGCCTGGCTGAAGCGTGGTGTTGAGGGGTGTAACGTCGTCGTCGCCAGCCAGCACGGACGAGGCATCGAGGACGAGCGCGAACGCGAACGCGAACGCGAATGCGATGATGGCTCTAGGTCTATGCATCGTCCAACCGTCCCGCCACGAAAGATGGCTGAAACCCGACCGTTCCTGTCTGTTGGTAGTGCACCTTCAGGCTCTCGCCCTCGCCAGTGGTAACTTTGAGCTTCCAGTGTGTGCCAATCGCTGCGTAGTACTTCAGGTAGAAGGTGATTTGGGAGAGCGGCGTCAAGCCAGCGTTCGCGGCGCCGGTCCAAGTGAGTGCTTGCGGATCAAGCTCCACCTCTTCGTTTGGCGAGAGTGTGTCGTCTGCATTGGCGTCAACCCAGAGCCGTGCCTTCGGCTGAAGACCACCATGGCTGTCGAGTGAAAACGTGAACTTGATTGCCGTCATATATGTTTCTCCATGTCAGAATCTGAACAGCAGAACTGACCCGAGATTCGCACCCGCTGACGCAGCAAGTCGTTCACGACTTCTGGGGAGTCGACCAGCGTTGCTGCATCCCGATCGCCGAGCTTTTGTTCAACCGTTTCGCCGAGTGCATCGAACTCGAACGATTGGGAGAATTACCTAGTCGTTCGTGGTCTACCTGATTTCAGGTAGTCGCATTTTTCGCAATGTTTCGAAAAATGCATTGAACTGTGGCGATCGGATAGCTCACACTCATCTCGGGTAGTCAATTCCCAGTTGGTAGGGCCTATCGGCGCCACGTCGCCTGCGGCCGTTCTCTCACTGAGCTCAGGAGCACTATGCGCGACCCATCGTTTGTCGAGCCTGTCCCGTTGATCCGTGGCAACGCATTGGTGAACATCCGCGCGTTCATCGAAGAGCGCCACGGAACTGCGGGTCTGAACAGCGTTTGCGATCTGCTCGACTACCGCACTGCGACGCTGCTTCGCAACGCACGGTGGGCAGAGTGGTACGTTGCGTCGTCGCAAATTGAAGTGCTCGAAGCGCTGGATCGAGTGCTTGGCAAAGGTGATTTATCACTCGTCGAGCAGGTGGGAAGGTTTCAATGCGAACGCGATCTGCGCTCACCGTTGGGGTGGCTGTTGCGGGTGTTTCCGCCGGGGCGAGTGATTGAGCAAATGGATGTTGTATGGCGACGGTTTCACAACACCGGCACT
>JANNCG010000069.1:0-17297 GCA_031386385.1 Myxococcales bacterium | reverse complement strand
CCTTTGCTGCTCGGCGGTGCTCTGGCCGCTGGAGTCGGTGGAGCCCTTTGGTTCGCCATTGAAACTGCCACGGACGTCCTCGTCGAACTGACTCGGCCCGCTGTTCAACCGGCTGTTCAATGTGCCGCTGTCGCAACGGCGACTTGTGCAGCCAGAAAGCTCGCCGCCCGGGACATTTGCATACGGTTGAACCTAGACGACGAGGATCGGGGCCGTGAGCTTGTGGAATGCTTCTGTCGCATGATGTCACAGCTCATTCACTGTTTGGGGCCGAGTACTCGAAATACTTGCCGACGAAAGTTTCCCAATGCAGGCTTCTAGCACGATGAACCCCGACCCCCCCTTGAAACCATGGGAGGAGTTCCCGATGCCTGAGACGCCTGCGATCATCTGGGAGCAAACCTGGGCGCCAAAGTATGACGAGTTCGTTCGAGACGGTAACCTCGCGGACGCCTTCAGCGTCGCGCAGTGTGCTCTTGGTGGCTATTTCTGGTTTCTTTGCTTCGGAATCAATGAAGATCAAACCATCGAAAGAGCGTTTTTTAACTCAGGAGAAGCAAGGGCCGCGCTCGTCCGAGCCGCATGGTGGCGATCGAAACTGCAGGCATTACTCGCAACGTTGGCGGATAGGGACCCCTTTCGATCGACGCCAGCAGTCTGGCAATTCGGCGTCCAGTGTGAGCTTTTTGATGAATTGCCCGAAATCGATGGGTCCATGCTGAATCCCAGAAAGCCCAAGCCTTCACCCATCCCTCGATGACGAATGCGACGGGGTATCGTCCCCGTTGTGAAGCATATTTTCGTGTTGGGACGATCACTGCACCGAGCTTCTTACCGTGACGAAGTGCCAAATCCACTGCGTGGTCCAACGCCCAAGTTTGCTGACGCGTTTTCGCAAGTGCTGCAAATCCATTGACGAATCTCACCGACAGTGACTGTCGGTCCTCCGTTTTACCCCCTTCCCGAGCGCTACACACTACCCAATAATCATGGACTCGCTGAGCAGATTGCCTTCGCGAAAGCGTCGAAGGTTCCAGCGGTCAAAGAGCGGGGAGGTCTCGTTGGTGGCGATGTGTGCGGCGAGCAGTTTGCCCATCACTGGGGCCATCATAAAGCCGTGGCCCATGAAGCCGCACGAGAGCACAAAATTGTCGATCCCATCGACGTGACCCACGATGGGGTTTCCGTCTGGGGTGAGATCATAACAACCTGCCCACTGACGAAGGACCTTCACCGACGCCAGCGACGGAACCGCACGCACCAACGATCTCGCATAGGTCGCCAAAAACTGCGCGCTCGACCGCTGATTGATCCCCGGCGGTACGGGCTCGACCCCAATCCCTCCCACGATCTCGCCCCGCGCGGACTGCGAAAAATAAAGCCCATCCGTCAGATCTGCAACCAAGGGACCCAGCCAAGGCTTCAGTGGCTCCGTCGAGCAAATCTCATGTCGGTGCGGAACATTCGGCAGCTCAATATCCAGCATTTTTGCGATCTCAGGGCTCCACGCGCCCGCGCAGCACAGCACCGTGTCGCACTGAATGGTGGTGCGCTCGCTAGCGTCAGAGATCACCCGCGTCCGTGACGGATCTAAGTTAGGTCTCTGCCCCGAGGCCGCAGTGGGCTCTGTGCGCTCGGCTGCAACCAGCGCGTCGTGCCGCGTCGAGCGTAGGACAAGCTCGGTGATTTTTCGCCCGTCGGTGTGCATCGCTTCAACGGTCGCGAAGGTCTTTATCTCAACGCCCAGATCCTTCGCCGAGTTTGCATAGCCCCAAATAAATGGCCACGGAAACACCACCCCATCACTCGAGTTAAAGCTCGCCAACACCACGCCTTCGGGCGAGATCTCAGGGACGATCTCACGCAGCTCGTTGGCTTGAATCAGTCGCGTTTGCAGCCCACAATCTTGCTGAAGCTTAACGCTCGCTTCGAGCATTCGTGCGCGCTCACGAGAGCGTGTGAGAAAGAGGTAGCCGCCTTGCCGAAACCACACGTTGACCTTCATTTCGGTCGCAAATTCGCGGCAAATCTCGATCGACTCGCGCATCAGCTGGATGTTGGTCTCGCTCGAAAACTGCGCACGCACTCCTCCGCCATTGCGCCCCGAAGCGCCGCCACACAAGTACCCACGGTCTACCACGAGGATGTCTTTGATTCCTCTGCGTGCGAGGTGGTACGCGGCGGAGAGGCCCATGATCCCGGCGCCAATAATGACAACACGATAGTGAGACTTCATCGAGGTTTGTCTCCCGGGGTTGGTCGATCCACGCTCACGACATCGCACAGCCCCGCGAGGTGTCCCAAGGGCATGGGATGAATGGGCGGTCTCGGCGTCACCGGCGCCTGTGGAAACTCACCCGTCCGATCTTGCAACACCCGCGCACAGCTCACAAGACACTGCTTGCCCTGGCACCAGCCGGTTCCAAATCCGGTGAACCGTTTGACCGACTCAATGTCGTGGTGTCCGGACTCAATCGCGAGCTCAACCTCCGCGAGGGTGACATCTTCACAGCGACACAGCAGCACTTTGTTTGCCATGGTTAAACCTTAGAGCCTCGCGAGTTGTTCGATGATTTGCTGGGCGATTTGCAGGCAATGCGCGTCGTCGTGTTGCCTAAGAGTCAGGGATCCAGCGACGAACACATCCTTGCGCTCGGTGCGCCCGTGCTCATCGCATCGGGGTACAAAGCACCGACCGACGGTCGACACCGTTGGCTCAATCCCCGCTTGCCCTGCGAGCTCAAAAGCGGGAGTTCGCATGGCTTCAATCGCGATCGCGTCGCAGTGAACCTTGCGCTCTTTCTTGGTGACAGTGTTGGTGACCATCGCCCCAGAGACCGAGGTGCCTCCGAGCGCTTCAGTGAGCTGTTCGTCTTCGTTGAGGCGCTCGACCATGACACCCACGTGCGTGAGGGCATCCGCCAAGGACTGGTGCTGCTCGTCACGGCCACACACCAACACACGACTGCCGAGACTGACGCCCCAACGAAGTGCACGCGCGACGGCTCGCTCGGTATAAATCCCTGGCAGATCGTTGTTCTCAAAAGAGGTCACCGACTCGTGGCAGCCGTTGCAAAAGACGCGGATTTTAGGCCGAATCCAGAGCGCTCGCTGCGGATCGATCCCGATGGTTCCGTCGTCGAAGGTGGCTGAGATGCAGGTGTTCAGTGCGACTTGGACCCCCAAGTTAATGAGCTGCTCAAGGCGCTGATCGGACCACTTGGCGCCGACCACACCAGGGGCTTGCCACTGAAGTGAGTCTCTTGTTGAACCGCCCACGGTGGGCTCTTCTTCTGCCGCAAACACCGACAGTCCTGCTTTTGCACAGTGCTCTGCGATGGCGAGCCCAGTCGGGCCGAGACCCACAATCAACACGTCACAAGCTATATCTTTTGGCGGTTGTATATCTGTTGCTCGCTCGGGCAGCGTCCCGAGGCCGGCCATCTTGCGCGCAAAGCCCTGCATGACCGAGTTAATGGTGGACCCATAGCGCACCATCAAGTGGTGATGATCGAAGTGCTTCGGAAAAAACCAGTCGGTAATTCGCAGCAAATCAATCGACGCGCTCGGAAACGAGTTTTGCGAAAACATCTCGCACCCATCATGCGCCGCGCTCATGCACGCCATGCGGTTGGGCTGATCATTGATGCGCGTGAGACAGCCCTCGCAGTTGCCTCGAAAGCACACAGCGCTTCGTGGGCGGTGAAACTTCACGCTTCGCGCCAAGACATCTTGCCCTCCCGCAAGGACCGTGAGCGCCACGGGCTCGCCTTCGAGGCCTTTGAATGTTCGACCATCAAAGGTCACACTCACAGACTTTGCAGGGTGCTGTTGGTGGTAGGCAAGAATCGCAGACAAGACACTGTCTGGGGCACGCTCTCGCAGCTGGAGGGCATCAATCCGTCGGACGGTCATCGAATGATATGGGATGCTACCGTGTTTTCGTTGTGAGTGACCGAATTTTCACTCTATGATGTTTGTTCGCGATGGTTGAATGTCCAAGTTGCAAAGCCGAGAATGAAGTGGACGTAGGTCTCTGTGCTGCGTGCGGCAATCCGATGACCGTTCACGCGACGCGGACGGTCATCGATCGGCGGTACGTTATTGAGCGCGAGCTTGGTCGTGGATCCATGGGAGTGGTGCTTCTCGGACGCGATATTGCGCTGGGGCGGCAGGTGGCGGTGAAGTTGCTGTCTCCTGATTTTTCGAAGACTCCCAAGCTTTTGCTGCGATTTCAGCAAGAGGCTGCGTGTTTGGCACAGGTCCGAAGCGACCACGTCGTGCAGGTGTACTCGTTTGGGGCCCATGAGGGGTCGTTCTTTTTTGCGATGGAGTACATCCGGGGCGAAGATTTAGAGAAGATCATTGACGCTCACAACGAGCGCAAAGAGCGAGTGGCTTGGATTCGTGCGCTGACGGTGCTCTCGCGCGTGGCGTCTGGCCTCGACCGGGTGCACGGCCGGGGCGTGGTTCACCGCGATGTGAAGCCGGCCAACATCGTGATTGAAGAAGAGACCGGTCGGCCCGTGCTCGTGGACTTTGGACTCGCCCTTGATCCCGCGGCGATGACCGAGGTTCGCAAGCTCTCGGCGGGGACCCCGGCTTATATGGCGCCTGAGCAGACTCGGGGGATTCCTGGGACGGATTTGCGGCGTGCGGATCAGTACTCGCTTGCGTGCACGGCGTTTGAGCTGCTCTCAGGCTCCCTTCCATACAACGCAGCCAACGCGCGCGAGGTGGCGTTTATGCACGCCGTTGAGCCGACACCCTCGCTCTCAACGCACGTGCCAGAACTCCATCCGTTAGACAGCGTGTTGCATCGAGCGCTGTCAAAAAATCCTCAAGAACGGTTTGATTCGTGCGAGCTATTTACGCAAGCCTTGGCGACCGCTGCGACGACAATCACCGCTGAATTGCCTCGATACTCTGCTGCTGCTACTGCAACGCAACAAGTGGTCAATCCAGGGGCGATTCGGGTGTTGGTGGTCGACAACGATCCCATGTTTTTGCGGCTCGTCACGCGCGCTGCACAGATTGCGATGTTTCGAAGCAACGTTCACATTGACTCAGCGGGTTCGGGCAACATCGCGTTGAGCAAGCTGCGAGAGGCACCGGATTTGCTGCTGCTCGATTATGACATGCCAGGACTCAATGGCCTTGAGACGCTCGCCCGAATTCGCGCGCTACCTCGCGGAGGGCACACACACGTGATGGTGATCTCGGGCCACGCCGGAGAGAGTGAGCGTTGGCGGTTTTCAGTGTTGGGTGTGCGTGATTTTCTTGCAAAGCCAGCTGAATTTACGGCGTTGGTGAGCGCGATTGTTCGTGTGGCGGCGCAGGCTGGCTGGTCCGCGAGTGATGGGATTGAGGCCGAGGAGGATCGATGAATTTCTTAGTCCTAGACGATGATCCGATTTTGCTCCCCCTCGCGAGAAGAGTGCTGACCCAGGCTCGGCCATGGAAGGTCTTTGTCGCCACAACGGTTGAAGAGGCCCTTGCGCTCGCCTCGACGCATCCGTTGGATGTCTTGCTCGTGGATGCCTCTGTGGGGACCTCTTTCGCAGCCGTTGTTGGGTCGCTTCAAGCTCATCCTGCGCTCGCGAAGGCGAAGATTTTTGCCCTCACCGCGAAGGTGTCTGCGCTTCGGACCCATCTTCCGGTGCTCTCAAAAGATCCTGGTCTTGCGACGTTGGTCGATCAAATCGAAAAACAGTTAGTATACGTAGGTTCTGCAGCCGTGAATACCCAACCAACGCTCGTGGATCGGGCCCTTGAACATGCATATGAAGACAGCCGCGTGTTGGTTGCGGCGTGTTCGCTTGAGGATCCTCACGTTATTTTATGGGGCAATCGAGCGTGGACCGAGTGGAATCGAGCGAAACACACAAAGGTTCTCGCGGTGATTGACGCGGGCGTGTTGCGCGAGGGGGACCGCGAACGAATGCGGCTCGCGGCGATGGAGGCGATTCGCGAGGGCAAAGAGGTTATGCTTGGGATGAACGTCAAGCGGGGTGTGGATGCAGTGGTCTCTGTGCATGCGAAGGTTGTTGTGCCGGCTGGGGCCGCGCGTTTGTGGATGATCTGGGAGTTCGCTGAGTCTCCGTCGATTCCGCCCGCCCACGTTGATCTGCTAGAGTCGATGATGGACGCGGTCCGCAGTCCGTTGACTGAGGTTCGAGGGTCGTTGGGGATGTTGGCCGGTGGACTCTTTGGTGCGCTCGATGAGCGCGTCAATGAGCTGGTTGAGCTGGCTATTTTGCAGCTCGATCGCTCTATGCTGTTTTTGGACGACGCGGCGCTTATTGAGCTGGCTTCGCGTGACGAGCTCAAGCTTTCGTTGCAGTCAACAAAGGTGGATGAGCTGATTGCTCTCGCGTCGGCATCGCACGAGATCACCTCAAGCGAGCGCGCTGTAAAAGCCGCAACAAAGGGGTCTTCGCTGCGGGTGTTGGTTGATTCGCGTCGTGTGGGACTGGCGCTGGTCGCGCTGCTTGAACACGCTCGCGCGTTTTCAAACGAAGGCACAACGCCGGTGATTCGGGCAGAGGCTCGTGAGCATTGTGTGCGGTTCACCATAGCGCCGGGTGATGGGCTGATTGCTGCTCGCTCAGCGACGGATGTGCAGCCATTGTTGGCACTTAGACTTCGTGTGGCTCGCTTGATCGTTGAGCTTCATCATGGGCGCTGGGGTGAGAGCAGCCCGGGCCACCATTGGATTGAGCTTCCACAGTCGGCGAGCGGTCCGAGCAACACCCTGAGGGCGTTGGCGAAAGAAGTGGTCGATGAGGTGCGCGCTGAGCTGTTAACCACGTTGCCAACACAAATGGATACCATCGCGAGTGGATTTTTGCCCAATGCGACATCGGATCAGCTCCGGCGCGCCGTCGTCACTGCACACAACCTGAGAGGAACCGCCGGGTCCTGTGGCCTCGGCGAGCTCGGGCACTGTGCCGGGCGACTCGAAGATCTTCTGCGTGAGGTCCAAAAAGGCGCGCGACCGCTCGAGAGCACCATCACCGAGGCGATGAATCAACTGACAGAATCCGTAGCAAAAGCGAGCCGCTGATACGTCCGTGAGTTGGGCTGCGCCCCATTTGTCGTGGTGCTTGTGCTTGGTGGTATCCAATCAACGGACCTCGGGGGTATAGTCACGGATTATCAATGGTGGCAGCAACAAGCGCAGTAGGTGAGCATCATTGTCAGAGCTGTGGCTTTGATCTCAGCCGACTTGAGATGACGGTGCTTTACGCAAAACAAGGCGCCGCGGGGCGAAAACTTCGCTGTCCGATTTGCGCGAGCACAAAGCTTTCAATCAAGACGCTCGATCGGATATTTTTTCGGCCAAGCGCGCTCACATGGGCGCGATGGGGCGAAGGCAACACGGGCCAACCCGGTGTGATCACGGTCGGCAAATGGCGGCTTAAAGTGCAGGGAGAAATCAAGACCCTGACAAAAGAGATGGTGTGCTTTCGTGCGGTCCCGACGTTTGTCTCCAGTGGCGCGCGGGTGTGGCCTGCGCTTCCGGTGCGACCGGAGTTTTTGGACGTCTTGGACTCTGGTGCGCTAGACGAAGCACAGCGCAACCCTTCAAAGTACGGCAAGCTGGTGCAAGAAGCGGGGCGCGCGCGGTATCAATACGTGCTGCCTCTGCGGGGCTTAGAAGAAAAAGAGTGGCCCACGGTCACGTGCGATGTCCTCGCTGCGGACAGCAGTGGCGCGCCGGACTCAGAGGCATTTCGTGGTGTCTCGTTGCGGTTGTGGCCTCACCTCAAGCGACCCCACAGCACGTGGAAGTTTTATGTGCTCAGCGTGGGGGCTGCCAATGAGCGTGGTTTAGAGCTGTTCTCGCGTACACGAGATTTTCGTGCGCATGCGCTGGTGCCAAAGCCGCATGGCGAGGGCGTCGTGCAAATTCGCGCGCAGTCTTACAGTTGGGAGCCCATCGCGACAGAGCACGGGGCAGAAGGAGAAAACCCGCCGACCTCTCGTGTGCTCGCGGTCGAGAGCGGTCGTCCGGCGTGGATCTCGATGGCGTTCTACCCGCCTCAAGGCACCAGCGCTGTGGGCGATCCGTTAGGGGGTGGGTTGTTTCCCATTCCCACGGGAGATCCAACGGCGGTGCCGGGAGACTCTTGGCAGGTGGGACTGGACTTTGGGACCAGCAACACGGTGGTCGCGATGCGGTTTCCTGATGGCAGCAAGCGGACGTTGCAGCCAGAGCGGGGGCGTACACGCGCGCCCAACACCATGATGATTATTGATGGTGGGGCGCAGACGCTTCACCGAGGATTGGACCTGTGGCCCGGTGGTGGGTGGAGCGGTGCGTACAACGATTTGATCCCAAGTGAGCTCGCGTCACTGCAGCGCTGGGTGGACATTGGGGCTCGCGGAGCGGCCGAAATTCACTCGCTCAAATTTGGCGAAACCCTGGGAATTCCCTTGCGAGGTGGTCACTCAAAGGTCTCAAGCGAGCACGTCGTTAACGAGTTTAAATGGAAGCGTAGCGTCGCGCGCGACAAGCCTGCCGTTGGCGACTCAGACAAAGTCGAGGCGTTGCAGTCGCGCTTTCTCGAAGGCGCTATGTTGATGACGCTTGCCGCGCGGTTAGCTGAAGAAGACATTGCGCCGAGGACGGTCAACGTTCAGTACAGCTATCCGCTCGCGTTTGACACGGAAGATTTCGAGTCACTTCGGCACGCGACCGACTCTGCCGCTCAGCGGCTTGAGGCGCTGACGGGCGCGACGTTTATCTTTAATCGCAGCGAGCTCGACGAAGCACAAGCGGCGGTTGCACAAGAAGCTGCGGACAAAATGTTTCGCGTGTACTTGGACCTCGGCGGCGGGAGCTTCGAGATTTTGGTCGAAGATACCTGGGCTCGTCGCGGAGAATTCGGACACGCGGGGATGCAGCCCCATGTGTTTTCTACCAGTATTTTCTTTGGTGGAAGTGCGTACCTACGCTCTCTTGTCGGCAACAACGAGGTCGAGCGTCAGGGCACCTGTTTGATGCCCGACATCGCGAGCTATGCTCAACTTGCGGGCCTGGTGCGGTCTATGGCGTCGGGCAGACAGCTCGTCACTTCACGCAATGTGATTCAAGAGGCGCGTGAGCAGAAAGCCGTCCGTCGCGCACGTGCGTACTTTGGGTACATCGTTGAGATGATCGCGAGAGTGCTCGCGGGGATGTGTCTTGAGCATGGTCGCACTGCCGATGGCCGGCTTGACTTGACGCACAACAGGCTGTTTACGCGGGTTGAGGTTCCGTCACGGCGTTGGATCTTGGGGACGCTAAAGGGCCCTGCAAGCGAGCGACGGATTGAGTTTGAGCTCGTGCTGCTTGGCAACGGCTGGGGATTTGGCGAGATCGTACTCGATGGCATGGCCACGGTTGAGCAAATGGTGGCCGAGCGTGTGCGCAAACGGCTGCTGGATTTGCTCGTCGAAACGCCCATTGCGCAAGAGATCAGCGATGGAGACATCTCGCTCGTACTGCAGAGCAACGGACGCACCACGCTGCATCCATCTCTCGCCGTGGACATGAGCTATGTGATGCCCGAAGAGGGCACGCACCGAAAATCTCGTGTCGCGCGAGGACTGCTTGAGTCGCACTCGGCTGAGAGTGGTGTCGCCACTCGCACGCCAGAGAGACACGGAGTGCTGGGTTGGGACGTTTGGCTGAATGACTCAGGGCGTAGGATTCCGTGGTATCGACCGTTTGGTTTGGGTGGCGAAGACCAGCGCGAAAAGATTCGTGAAGAGGCGACCAAAGAGCGCAATGAGAAGCGCACTGCGGCGGCCGTCGCCCCACAAATGGCCCCACAAATGGCACCGCAAATGGCACCGCAAATGATGCCAAACATGAACCCCATGATGGGTGCTCAGATGCCAACCCCGATGGCTCATCCCATGGGCAACCCGATGCAGTCCGCCATGCCGATGATGGGAATGCAGGCGTTTTCGCAGCTGGATGGCGCCGTGATGAGCTTGCGTCAGTCATGGCCGCAGGTGTGCGCGATGGCACAGCAGTCCAACATGGATCCAAAGGCCTACTGTGAGATGTATCTCAAACAGCTCGCCGGACAGCTTGGTGCTTCGATGGGTAAGAGCGCAATGGGCTATCTGGCGCAAGAGCAGTGGCAGCGGATGAGTCAGATGATGGCCATGTCTGGGATGCCCGCTGAGCAGACGCAGTGGGCGCTTACGCAACAGTGGCAGATGCTGTCGATGACGGCGATGCAACGGGGTGAGGCTTCGCCTGAAAAAATGCTCGCTCAAGCGCGATGGGACGGTCTGCTTGGCTCCATGTTTGGCCCCGGAACGTACGCTCTCTAGACAAGCGCAAGCCGCCATACAATTTGGCGGTTTTATTAGCTTTAAGCGATAGTCAAGAGAGCTCGTTGCAGCTCGTGGTCCTACCGTTGAAAGACCGAGCCCCACTCGCCGTCGACTGCCATTTGTATGGGGTCTTCATGAAATCCCGTCGCACGGCTTGCCGGTCTGGCGTCGCGACCCATATCTCCGAGGTAAAATTGCAGGGATCCACGACCATTTGCTGCAGGCATGTTGAGCCGATCATCCGCGGCGAAGGGGCTGGAGATAAGAAAATCTCCTGAGCTGTTGTGATCAATGTCTCCTAGAGCGAGCGCAGACCAGCCAAACCGACTTAGGTTTGTCATGCTGTCGATCCGCACTATGCTCTCGCTCATGCACTGATAGCATCGAATCACGAGGGCTGTTCCGGTGAGAGTGTCGGGAGCCCCGATGAAAAAATCATCGTGATCGTCTCGGTCCGTGTCTCCGAGCCCTGTGATATTCCACCCTAGGTACGCCTCCGTGAGTCCCATCGGTGGGTGAATCACAGTCGGCATCGCGAACATAGCTGCTTGGGTTCCGAGGGTAATATACGCGACCCCGGCTTGACCATTATCGAAGGGTGCTCCTGCGCCAATATCGGCCAATCCATCGCCGTTGATGTCCCCGAGAAAAGCCACGGAGTGTCCAAGGTGCCCACTTCTGCTGGGTCCTGATCCGACTAAAAATCGCAGCGTGCCAGTCGCTCGTGTGGAGCCGATGCTCTGCCAAACAATCACTTTGCCGTCGTCTGAATCTGCCCCCGGAGCGCCCATAAGAACGTCTTCGAGACCGTCCCCGTTGAGATCTGCGCCGCTTGCGACAGATGAGCCCAGCTGTGCGTTGATGGCCGTTCCAGCGATCGCGAACGGCGCCGCGGACTCAATAAGTGTGTCCGAATGACCCCGATACACGCTGACCTTACCTGCTCCGACAACAACGCCTGAAGTGAATCCAGGAGAGCCGACAATCAGGTCACAACGTCCGTCGGCATCGATGTCTCCGGCGGAGAGAGCAGCTCCAAATCGATCCCCAGGCTGCTCTCCGACGAGCACAGCTGATGGTTCGCTGGGTAGAGTCCCATTCGGTTCAGCTCGGTACAGATAGACACGTCCTGGAATATTGTCGAACCGTGTGCTGGGTGCCCCAACGGCCAAATCCGTGCGGTTATCCCCGTTAAAATCACAGGCGGTGATCGCCGCACCAAAATGCTGCGCCAGTGGCAGTGCTGTAGGAGTAAGGACTCCACGTCCAACTGCAGTCCCTCGGGCTGGGTCGATGGTAAACAAATCGACTGAGCCGTTGAGTCCCCGCATTGCGGTCATTCTGCCAGGACGCCCGACGGCAAAATCGGGGTGACCATCGCCGTCAAAATCCGCAAATCGCCCGATGGTCGACGATCCTTCGAACGTTCCGGGCGTCGAGTAGAACAATCTTGTCGAGGTTGGTGCAAGCCCGCGAACACCGTTGCGAAGACCATAGGCTCGCCACCAAAAGTGTTCTGCCGTCTGCACTCGGGTGGGAGTCCGAGTGAGCTGATCACCAATCGGAAAACGAATGGTTGGTTGAACGGCACATACTGGGTCGGAGCAAATCTCGATCTCAGCGCTGGTTAAACCTTGCTCAAGCCTCACCCTGAACATTGGGGATTGCCCTCGCACGCGGGCACCGGTGGGTGGCCAAAGTTGAATGGGAAGCACTGTTGGTGGGACAACGTCTGGCGGCACGTCCACTGCGGTTGGGACATCCATCGGGACATTCGTTTGAACATCCAGGGGCATCCTCACGGTCGCATCGGGGAGCCCAGCATCAGGCTCAAACGGCACCGACTCGCGTGCAACGGGCACACAGGGGTTGTTGGGATCTGCGCTTCCGCAGGTAAAATCCATACCGTTCACGCTGAGAACACGACAGCGCGCTTCGATCGAAGGGTCTGTGCACTGGTCCGGAACAAACAGCGAGAGCTGTCGCCACTCGTTGCGCGCAAAGGGCGTTGACGCTCTTTGCGAAAAGGGAAGCCCGATGGATCCCTGAGCGGGTGTGTATTGCAAAAGGATATCAACTGAGGTCACGCCTTTGTTCTCAAGCGGCGCGAGCACCAACGATCCCGGCCACCGGCCCAACGCGTTGAGTGAGCTCGCTGTGCCTGTGTACAAATCGACTCGACCATTGCGTCCCTGCCCCGTGACGGTGACCATCACCACACCCAATCGAGCCTCTGGAATGTCAGTGTCCACCCAAACCACCAACGCAGTGCTGCGCTTAGGTGAGCAGTCACTCGCAGAGAGACTGAGCGCGACCAATGACACGAGAGAGAGACGACGATGCACCAAAGAACTCACAGGTGCTTCAAGCTTACTCGAAGTTCACGACGTTCAACGAGGAAGAGCATAACCAAACTCTCCGTTTTCAGCCGGATCAGGATCTAGTGCTCTTGTTGGATTGCCACCAATGGTTGGAGCCGCACCTGCAACGCCCAACACTGGATACAAAAATCCGCGCCCCATGGGATTGGTCGCTAAAATCGAATCGCGTGCGTACGAAGCTGAAGAGACAAAGTCGTCGATCCCGTCACCGTTGATGTCTCCGAGATAGCTTGTCGCCCAGCTCCACAAGCTGCTTGGGATCTGCGTGCTCAATGAGTATTGGGCAGCACGAGGGCGCATGGGATTGCAGAAAAGCGTCAGCTCGCCGACATCGATGTTGCTCACGATATCCGTAGTCGGACTGGACACAGCAAGATCATCACCCTCGAGACCATCCACATTGCCGACGCCAGTGACGGTCCATCCAAGCGCTGTTGTTTGTCCAGGTGCAGCCATCACGAGCTGGGTAGGACTCATCGCAAACATGCCCGCAGGAGCGCCCAGCTCAAGCCACACCGCACCTGCCCCCGAGTTAGACAACGGACTTCCGATAGCGATGTCAACCCTGCCGTCAAGATTGACGTCGCCAACGAGCGCGACTGAGTGCCCAAATCGCACACGGATTGCGCCAGGTGGGGGTAGAAAACCCACCGCCGAATTCAACGACGTGGTTGTCTGATTGCTCAAGAAAGCCAGCGCTTTTCCCATGTCATTATCGCTTGGTGCACCCACTACAAGATCTTCAAATCCGTCAGCGTTGATGTCCGCACCGCTTGCCACAGAGGCACCAAACTCTGCTCCGCCCACAGCTCCCGCAATGGCAAGTGAGGGGACCATCATATCCATCAGCGTAGAACGGCCAGGGTAGAGGTAGACTTCTCCAGACACTCCGTTGCCGGTCTGTGCCCTTGGCGAACCAACGACAAGATCGCAACGACCATCGCCATCAATGTCTCCGCCCGAAAGCGCAAACCCAAACAACGGTGTTAGTCTTGGACCCGTAAGCACTTGCACCGGGGGGCCTGCAAAATTGCCTATCCCGTTGCCTTCATAAACCGAGACCCGTCCAGGGATGGCGAAGCTGACACTCCCAGGAGAGCCAACCGCGAGATCCATCACCCCATCGCCGTTAAAATCGCACACGGTGATCGCGGCTCCGAAGCGCTCGCCCATCACTGGGTTGGTTGGATTCAGCTGACTGACCGCCGCTCCAAACCCTCCCAGTGAGGTGTGGTACCGATACACCGCCCCGACCTCCATTGGAGTGGTCCCTGGTCGACCCACGATCACATCGCCGATGCCATCACGGTTTACGTCCGGGATCCGACCCAGCGAGGATCCACCTATAACTTGTGGATTGTTGGCCATCACAAACATTCGCGTGCTGCTCACGTTCGTCCCAACGAGGTTTCCGTTGATCCCTCGCGCACGCCACCAAATAGCTCCCTGGTTGACAAGAGGGACTTGGGGCATGCCTCTAGGGTTTGTCCCTGCAGCGCCAAAAATTCGAAATGTAGGCGTTTCTACAGTGCAATTTGCATCAGAACAGAACGAAATCTCTGCGCCCGTCGAGTGCGGCTCAAGTCTTACCTTAAACAACGGTCGTCGCCCACTCATGCGAGCGTTTGACGGAGGCCACAGCAAGATCGGAGGCACGATCATTGAGGGGGCGACGGGTTCTTCAATGACGTCTGTACTCACGTCTGTACTCACATCTGTGCTCGCGTCTGGACTCGCATCCATCGAGACATCCACCGAAGCGTCCATTCTCACATGCGCCTCGGGTGTCCCGCCGTCGTCAGATCGATACGGGGCAAGCGTCTCTCGTCGAGCTCTCACGCAGGGATTCAATGGATCATCACTGCCACAGGTGAACTCTTCTCCGTTGGGTCCTCGGGTCGTTCGACACAGAACCTCAATGCTTGGGTTGGTGCATTGATCCGCAATCAACATCTCAAGCTGCCGCCACTCATTGCGCGCAAAGGTCGCAGACGCTTTCTGATCAAACTCGCTGCCGGTACCAGCGATTGTAGGCAAATAGTGCAGTAGAATATCCACCTCGGTCACGCTGGAGTCCTGCGGCGCAAGGACCAAAGAGCCAGGCGTTGACCCAAGCATATCGCGGTTGAGCATCCGTGAGTACATCGGCACAGATCCCGCGGAGGATCGTCCGGTGACCGTGAGAATGACCCTGCCAAAACGCTCAGGAGCGATATCTGTATCGATAAATAACACGATCGCCGTCGCGCGCTTCGGCGTACACGTCGTGGTCAGCGAAGCGGCGGACACAATCAGAGCAAAAAGGACAAGGTTTTGGCGAGTCATATGAAGTATATTATCTGCAAATATGCAGGTTATTGATCTTAGTTCATACGAACGAGCGATGATCCGACCCCTTGGCCTACGGATAGGCCAAAGTGCGGAGAACCGCTCGGGAGAGTTCTGCGATCAGTCGCAGTAAAATGAAAGGCAGCGCCGGATTGTAAGATCCGAGAGAACGCAAAGAATGGGGCACCCACGAGAAAGCTATCGTGTGTGCCTCCGTCCATTCGTCGCCCGACAAACGCGGTGCTCCCTCCGAACAACCCACCAGGGGGCGCCGAGGACAAAAACGAGTCCGAATACACTAAGGTGAACAGTGATGGACCACCATAGTAGATTTTGATGAAACCAAAGCTCTCCGAAGCCATGGCTCCTGGAGGCACACCTGTGGGAGCACCAATCAAGATGTCGTCAAATCCGTCGCCATCGACGTCCCCTCCACCCGCAACAGTCCGTCCGAGCATTTCGCGAGAACCCACGGGTGCAACTACCGGGTTAAATGCCCTTGTGAGGGCTCCCATGGCGTGACTGTTAAACACGTCGAATTGGCCATCGCCTCCAGTGCCTCCGATGACCAACTCAACAAATCCGTCATTGTCGATGTCTCCGGCACACGCAACAGAGTTGCCATAGTCGTTGGCAATATTTTGTGTAAATCTCTGAGCAACGGGCGCGTTTGAGTTGAAAGTTGCGCTACCGAAATACAGGTAGACCGCACCCAGCGCAAAACCAGGGATGACAGCGTTGCCAGCGCCAACAACAATGTCTGAGTATCCATCGTTGTTGTAGTCGCACACCGACGAGACCGCTGAGCCGAACCGAGCGGTTGCAACAAGCTCTGCTGGCGCCTGCACAACGGTAGGCAAGGCTGAAAGCCCGGATGGGGTGTTGGCTCCTCCCCAATAAATGGCAATCGCACCAGCGGTTGGCATGGGCCCTGTGCCATTGGAGCCGACGACGAGGTCCGAAAATCCATCGCCGTTGATGTCCCCTCCCGGTGCCTGCGCTTGACCAAACCCACCCACTCCAAGCGGCACGTCAATGACATCACTTGTTGCGCCGCCGCGACCCGGAGCGAACTCGAAGCGCAACACACGATTGTTGGCTACATCACCCAAAAATACTGAAAATTCACCAGTATTGTGGGCATTGCCGACAGACGCAAGAGACGTTGCTCCGCCCCCGACGAGCAGTCCTCTGGCGACATCGGTGGTGAAGGTATCGCTGAGCAGATTGCGGCTCGACCAAAACACGCCAATTTTTGAGTTGGCTTCGCTCGATGTATGCATTCCAAAACCGCTGATTGAGTGCACTGCATCTGCGAAGCCGTCGTCGTCAAGATCTGTCACGATCCCTGTCACGGGGTGCGGGACGCCGCCCAACACACGCGCTGCGTTGCCAACAAACAAGGGCCGCCAGGCCGATGGAGCGCCGACATCGACGCCAACTGGCCCCCGCGCGAGCACTCGCCAATAGCCATGTCCCGAGGGCAAAGGCATGCTTGGAGTACCGACGCCGAGCCCGTTATTGATCGCGAGTGAAATCACTGTAGGTACACCGGCGCAGTTGGGTCCAGACAGCAGCGCACAGTATTGGACAATGGCCTGGTTTGCGTTGAGTGGAATAAACGCTTTGAATTGAGGCAACCCACCCGTCACGCGCGCTGAGTATGGAGGCCACCACGGTTGGACCGAAGTTCGCCCAATGAACGTGTCCGTCGAAACGTCGTTTTGGACATCGGCTTGGACATCGATTGAAGCCTCAACATCGATCCCCGTAGGCACATCAAACGCCACAGGTGTTGCGACGTCTGGGATGCCTGCATCGCGATCATAGAGCGGCAAATTCTCACGTCGAATAGGGATGCATGGGTTGCTCGGATCGCTGCTCCCGCACGTCATGGGTGGACCCCCTGCAGCTGTCGCACAGCGATTGCGCACGGACTCAAGGGAGCACTGCCGGGCTAAAAACATCTCGAGCTGTCGCCACTCGTTGCGCGCGAAGGGTGCGTCGGCTTCGACGGTGAAGGGGGTTCCGTTGCTGAGGGTGGGGGTGAGAGTGATAGCGATGTGCACGCGCTCGGGCACGCGTCCTGCGGGCGCCACAACCAACGCCCCAGACCACGGCACCGCCGTCTGCCCCTCACTGATCCTCGGAAAGTCCTTGTCGAACATGATCGACGCAGGGCTATCTTGTGTGCGAATTTGCACGTGAACGGTGCGTACGTCTGCGGGAAGAAAATCCGTCTCAATCCAAAGC
>JANNCG010000547.1:0-2644 GCA_031386385.1 Myxococcales bacterium | reverse complement strand
TGAGCGATTTCGCGCGGCGGATCCCGAGCACGTTCAGGTCGAGGTGACCTCCGACGGTGCGGTACGTGTCCGATGCACGCGTGGAGCAAAGGTGCACGTTGGGAGCGCAGCCAGCCTGCGTCGGTGCGTCGTCGGTCAGGTGCCGCAAGGGTGGGATCCGACGCGGTATGGGATTCCGCGTGCGATGGTCGCGCAGGTCGATCGCGTGACTTTGTTTAACCTCGTTGCCACTGTTGAAGCCTTTATTTCAGCGGGAATCGAACCAGAAGAACTCTATCAACACCTGCACATCACCCGTGTAGGGACCACTCAAAGCTCTGGGATCGGCGGGATGCAAAAGCTTCGGCGCTTATACCAAGATGGCATGATGGACCGCGAGCGGCAGTCCGATGTCCTGCAAGAGACGCTCATCAACGTAATCGCTGGCTGGATTGTCCAGGCATATGTTGGAAGTTATGGCCCCATCTCGTCCCCCGTCGGTGCCTGCGCAACAGCAGCGCTGTCGGTCGCAGAGGCGACTGACTTGATCGCCACTGGCCGCGCGGACTTTGTCGTCACTGGAGGTTGCGACGACTACAACGAAGAGGGTGCCGTGGGCTTCTCGGACATGGGGGCCACAGCGGACTCAGTCGACGCGAGCAGCAAGGGCATTTCTGCAAGGCGCCTTTCGCGTCCAAACGACCGTCGTCGCATGGGGTTTGTTGAAGGCCAAGGCGCGGGAGCGTTGCTGCTTTGTCGTGCCTCAGTGGCCCTCTCAATGGGTCTGCCCGTCTATGCGATCGTTGGGCTCGCAGCGAGCCACTCGGATGGGATCAACGCGTCGGTTCCGGCGCCTGGTCAGGGGCTGTTGGGCGTTGCGAGTGAGAGCGCGCAGGGAGCAGAGCTGCGAGCGGACGCCTGCCAGTTTGCACACCGGCGCGCGCAGTGCCAGAAGCTCGATGAGAAGCACAACGCCTTGGCAGAATTGCTGGGCCACAGTGAAGCCGAGAGCTACCGAACGAGCGCAAAAATCAAGCTCTCTCACACATTCGCACAGAACAATCCCGCGGTTTCTCCGCTGCGCGCTGCCCTCGCGGTGTTTGGCCTTAGCGCCGACGATATCGCGTTTGTGAGCAAGCACGACACCTCTACGCATGCCAACGATTTAAACGAGACGCGCCTGCACCAGCGCATCGCCGTTCAGCTAGGGCGGACCGAAGGACTGCCGCTTCACGTGGTGTCTCAAAAATCACTGACGGGACACTCGAAAGGTGCGGCAGCTGCATGGCAGATGATCGGGGCGATTCAAGCGATGAACGACGGAGTCATTCCGGGCAATCGCTCACTTGAGGACGTCGCACCGAACTTGCAGCAGAGCGCACCGCTTTGTTTTAGCGACGTCAACATCAACACCGGCGATCAGGTCCTTCGCGCAGCGCTGGTCACAAGCCTAGGATTTGGGCATGTGGGTGCGCTTGTGTGCCTGATTCACCGCGATTTTTTCTGGAAAATCCTTAACGAAACGCAGCTTACAGCTTACCGCGAAAAGGTTGCGGTTCGCGACAACACCGCGCTTCAACGCACGCGACGCGCTCTCGCGGGGACGCAAGCACTGTACTCGCAGCGCACCGACCGTCCCTACGTTGATAAAGAGCACACCGACGCCCATCACGATCACGAAGCATCAGTGCTGCTCAACGCAGACTCGCGACGCACAGGCGCGCGCTTCGCATCTAACAACCCCACACAAAACCGCCGCGCATGAACAGCTCACACCTCGCCATCGGAACCGACATCGTCCACATCCCTCCCTTCGCGTTGCAGCTTGCAGACCTCGCGAGCGCGTTTGTCTCACAGACATTTACTCCGGGCGAACTGGCTTACGCCAATGGCGCTCCATCAGGGACCCCGGCGCAACACTTGGCCGCTCGTTTTGCTGCAAAAGAGGCTGCCTTGAAGGCCCTGGACCATGCCTCAGCGATGCGACAGATCGAGCCACCAGTGATCTCGCTTCGAGACATCGAGATCCACCGCGACGCGCGCGGTCGCCCGAGCTTAACTCTTCACGGCACCGCTGGACTGTTGGCCGAGCAGCTCGCGGTGAACCAAGCTCAAGTCTCTCTCAGTCACGACGGCGACTACGCGATCGCGTTCGTACAAATCGCGCTCGGATAAACCCGCCTTGGGGGCCCCGCTCGGCGCACACTTAGCGTTTTCGGAGCAGCCACTTCACCGCATCCGCCTCGTCGCCAAACGAGCGGAGGGGCGCGTCCACCGAGATCGCCGTCATGTTTCCGCTCACGCGGGTCATCTCGGAGACCGCTAAAATCGCTACGCGATCATGGTACGTCTTGCTCGTGGTCCACTCCCAATACACCGCGCGCACTGCGGGGATAGGGGCGGGACATGCGCGCGAGTCAAAAAGTACAGCCTTGAGTCCGCTCGCGATCAGTGCCGAGTTGATCGCCTCACAGACCCGTATCGCGTCGTCAGGATCGTTCATCGGATCCGATCCGGCGTGCGCGACGTGAACATACCCGTCGCGGATCGAGACACTTCGGTGGATTTTAGTGGGACTCACGGGACCCAACGGTTTTACCACGACCCTACCCCGCTGTACGAATCAGTTCTGCGGCGGCCGCGCGCGTGCGGTCCGTGACCTTGA
>JANNCG010000531.1:0-7491 GCA_031386385.1 Myxococcales bacterium | reverse complement strand
CGGCTACGTCCGCGCCCTGGTCTGGGAACTGCCCTTCTTCGGGCCCGATTTCTTCGGTCTGCCGCGCAACAGCGCGAAGATCAGCAAAAACGTCAGGACCACGCTGGAGGCCACTGCGAAGGTGTTTGGCCAAGAAGACTGCGCAATCTCTCCGGGGCTCGTCGCCGCCCACGCGAGTACCAACCCTGCAGGCGCGATCCCTAGCGCTACGCTCGCGACAAATCGGGCAAAGGGGTCTGGAGTGATCGTGACAACAAAAGTGCGACTCATCAGGGTGATCGCAGCGTGTCCGGTGGCGGCCATGGGAGCCAAGTGTACCTTAGGAACGCCCGAATTCAGCCTGCCGATCGGCTCGACTCGACTTTGTCTGACGGCACGCTCTCTTCATCGCCAGCCGTCTTGCTGAGCGTCTCGCTCGCGAATGGATCAATGTCCGCTGCTACGCGGACACCGGCCGCAACGGCGCCCTGCGCGCGCGCTCGCTTGTCCAAATGTGCGAGGATATTGGCTCGCATATCGAGCAACAAATCGCGCACGTAGCTCGCTAGCTCAGGGCTCATGTCTCCGGGCCATCGCAGCGCCAGTCCTCGCCGGGTCAAGATGAGGCTCATACTACCGTAGGCAAAGTCACTGCTGACGATGCCGACCAGCTCTTTGAGCTTCATCAATCGCGCGCGAACACCCGCGTCGTAGACGTCTTTAGCGAGCGCGTCGTCGGTGTCAACCATCCACGTGCGATCAAACACTTCATCACCGATTTGGACATCACCCTTGTCGCTCAATAGCTTGCTAAATAGCTTGAACGGTCCCTGATTTGTCAGCGTAAAACGAACATCGATACCCGCCGCGTCGACCGCGACGTACGAGTACACGTGATGTAGCTCAAACATTTGCCGTCCCTGCACTGAGACGTGACTGCCGACTGCTACTGGGACACCTTTGTACACACCCGATGTCGTAAAGCCATCTCCAGCGTCCATGGCCGCGACCCACGCCATTAGCACCGGAGCCATCGTCATGCTTAAGTCGTAGCCGGCCTCAACCCGGGACGGACTGTCGAACGCAACGAGAGCGACCGCTTCAATGTTTTGTCGGACAGAGGCCAAGCGTCTTGCAAGCGAGCGCAATTGAAACTCGACCATGGCGTAGGTGAACGCTGCCATGCTCAGACACACCACGCCTGGGACGACTGCAAACATGTGGCCTTGAAGCAGCCCCGAGACGGTCAAGAGAGCGCCGACGGAGGCCAAGATGCCGGTCATCAGGAGCTGAAAAATCCGAGGTAATTTCATGGGTCCTGAGAGTATCTCAGCGCTGACCCTTTGTGCAGTCGAAGCGCCACGAATACGCATCGGTCCGCGTTGGCGCTCAACCCCTTAGGGCGAAAGTTATAGGTTTGCGAGCAGCACAATCTTACCGTCGAGCCCACCCTTCTCAATGCGCTCGTTGGCCTCGCGGGCTTTGTCGAGTGGGAGCTTAAGCGCGATCCGCGGGGAGATTTTTTTCTCACCCAAGAGCACAAATAGCGCCTGAAGATCCTCGCGAAATGGTTTTGGATCTTTTCGGTAGAGTGCGGTGATTCCGTAGAATTCACCGCGGCGACCTCGCATCCGCGCGCCAACAAAAATATCGAAGTAGTTGCGCCCCGTGGCGACAAACGACGTGCCCACCCCCATGAAGCCGTACCAAGCGATCACGCCACCTTTTTTAGTGGCTCGAATACACTGACGGAGCTGGTCCCCACCGACGCCATCGAATGCGCAATCGACGCCGTCGGGGACCAGGGCGAGGGTGCTCGTGTCGACTGGTGCGTTGCGTCCTTCAATCGGCTCAGCACCGAGTTTTTTCAGCATCTCATGGCTTCTCGGGCTCGCCGCGGCGATCACACGCACGCCTTGCAATTTGAGCAGCTCGATCACCGCTTGACCCACTCCGCCTGCAGCAGCGGTGACCAACGCGGTCTGTCCAGCCTTTGCTTTGGCGATGCGGTGCACGGCTTGATACGCTGTCACGTAGTTGAGGATCAGCGCCACCACCTCAGCGTCATCGAGCCCGTCCGGAACCTTCACCCACTCATCCGCCGCGCGCGCCACGTGCGTGGCATAGCCGCCATGGACCAAGAGCGCCGCGACGCGATCGCCCAATGAAATTCCAGTGACTCCTGGGCCCAGCTTGTCCACAATTCCAACGGACTCATAACCTTGGACAAAGGGGATCGGTGGCGCGTAGGGGTAGTACCCACGCCGCATGGTGACATCGGTCGAGCCCACTCCGGTGGCGAGGATCTTCACGCGAAGCTCCCCCTCTTTGGGCTCGGGCATTGGCAGATCAACAAGCTGCAGAACGTCGGGGTCGCCTTTTTTCGTCAGCATCGTCGCGCGGCAGACGGTTGTTTCGCTCATGGCCCGAAGGCTAAGCTGTGGCTGAGGTCATAGCTAGCGTTCTCTCATTGACCTGAAAATTTACGGCAACACCGGCGGTAGCGCCTGCACACTCAGCTCGCCTCCGAGCAACACTCGCACGTTGGTGCGCCGCGCGACCCACTCAGCAAAACCCGTTGGGTCTGACGGAGGCCATGCGAGCTGCACGATCATGGGATGGGTCGCAGGGCCGACAATGGTAAGGGCACGATCACTCACGGACAGCGAGCACTGATCCCAGCGCGCTTCATGCAGCCCCGACAGGCGTCCACGCGCAACGACCGCCGACGCGCCTACCCGTCCGCGCTCGTGAAGGTCCACCGTCAACCCCTCGCCAAGCGCCAGTACCGCCGTGGTGGCGATCGCCAACGGAACCGCCCCGCGCCCCAGCCACTCCACCGTGCATCGATCATCTCTACAAAGGTTTAACCACAGTGACCCGCGGTCATCTCCAGCCACGGAGTTGGGCGAATCAGTCATGCGAAGCCAGCTCACACGACTGTCGCGAAACGTCGTCGGACTGTGCGCAAGCGTCGTGATGCCTCCCGATTGCACCAAACCCAGCCAGCGTCCCGCTGCGGTCATCCGCGTCCCATCCAACGCTAGCGCGCTCGCGGAGCTGATCTCGCTAAAAGCTTGGTACGGCATCGCGGTCCACGGTCCGTTGGAACGCACGCGCCACCACGAAGCGTCCCCCATTCGACCCACAGCTGCGACGTACCGGCCATCTTCTGACACCGCGACCACGGTAGGAGTCCCGCGGGTGAGCAAAGTTCCGGTCTCGATGTCTTGCGTCTCGCCGCGAACAAGCACACCCGAGCCGTCCGCAAGTCCAAGGATGAGAAAGCTCCCAGCGCTTCCAACCACAACCGTCTGCGCCTCGGGGTGTGACCACAGCACGCGCGAGGTGTTCACATCAATGACGTACGCGCCTAGCCCCACCGCGGCGACCGCGACACGGTGCTCTGACAAGCTCGCGCTCACCACCCGTCCCGACTGCATCGAGCGGGTACGCAGTGGCATGGCTGTGGTCTCATCAAGCCAGTGTGCCTGCGTCCAATCCAGCGCCGAGCCACCATAGATCGACACCGTGTTGCTCTCGTCCACGAGCAGAATCCTTCGCCCCTGCGGCTCGATCACCGCCGCCGTCACGGCCCCCGACGCAGCGCGAAGCGGACCGGCCATCCCTGCGGAGCCCTCAATCGCAATTTCACCAGATGATTCTCTGATTAACTGCAAATCAGAGTTGCGCGCCAAAACCCGCCCGCCGTCCTGTCGTGGGGCCTCGAATTGTTGCAGCCTCGCGAGCTCTTCTGCGGTCGCGGGTCGGTCTGTTCCGGTGAGCAGATTGACGCTGTGGGCACCTGCGGGATCCTCCCACAAAAGAGTCTCGTCGAACCGATGCCAGGTTCGCACCGCAAACCAAGGACTTACTCCCACGCTCCCGCGCTCAAGCGACACACGGCGAAGCTTGGTCTCTTCGCTTGTTTTGAGCGACAGAAGCACCACATCGCGGCTCACAACATTCGTGCTCAGCTCGCCAACGCCCTTTCGCTCCCATAAAGGCTCAGCCACGACTCTCGGTTCGGCTCGGGGCGCGGCAGAGTCAAACATCAACAGCTTGTTGTTCACCGCGTCGATCACCAATGCCACCGCGCCGGAAGGGTCCGTATCAACTGCAGAATTGGCTGGCATTTCACTGGCTATTCTCCGCCGTCCCGGCACCTCATCCCAGCGCACGAGCTGCTGGGCGGCGTCAATCCACCAGAGCACGTCCGTGTTCTCAGCCATCGCCACAGAGCGAACGGGCTGCAGCGCATCAAGGACTTGCACGGGCCCATCGCTCAGGTTGATTCGCATCAAGCGGTCATCGTTGGCACACACCGCAGCGGTTCCGTTTGTGCGGATCGCGACGTTTGAGCTGCAGCGAAGGCGCATCGCGACGCCCTGATCGACAAGCCCCACCGCGAGCGCACGAATGTTCATCGTGGCTTCACCAAACGCCTTCGCCGCGCTCACCGTCCAAGCGAGCGCAGAGGATGGATCTTCGTCACGAATGGCCTGCGCTGCTGCAAAGGCTCGCACACCCGCTTCGCTGCGGGCCACGGCCGAGGTCTGATCGATAGCGGCATTGAGTCGCTTAATATCTACTTGTGATTTTGCAGCTAATTGTGCTTGGTGGATAGCAAATACACCCACGCCCAACACCAGCGATGCACCCAGCAAGATCGACAGCCGAGTGCGGCTCTGATGCCGATGCGCCGACGCTTCTGCAAAGGCTCGCTCTTGCGCGCTCATTGTGTCGTCGTAGACCACCCGCCACCGCGCCAGCTCGCTCAAGATCGCCCCGCGCCAGAGCAGCTCTGTGCGTTTGCCCGCAGCCTCCCAAGCTCGGGCTGCCTCTGAGAGCTGTTGGTGCAAAAAGTGGTCTTCTCGTCCAGCATCAAGCCACGTGCGCAGACGTCGCCATGCGCGAAACAGCGACTCATGTGTGATGGTCCAAGTGGCCTGCTCGCCAGCGCCCTCAATCGTGAGCAGTCGCGCCTGAGAAAACGCCGTCAGTACGTGATCCACCGCATCTTCATTGCCCGAGGCGCTCGCGACAAGCTCGGTCCGAGTGGCGTAGCGCCGCGTCCCGTCGTCGGCCACCAGGCGTACAAAGATCGCTTGAGCGATAGAGTGCTCGGTGCTTGGAAGAGCCTCAAACACTGAGTCGCTGTGTGAACCAAGCGCACCGGCAACGCCACCAAGTGACTCCCACGCGTGGACGGTGAGCACCTTGCGCTCAACGTCGCGCCGCTCCCACCACGCGCGCAATGCGAAGGCGACCAGTGGAAGTGCTTGCTGCCCTTCGCCTACCTCATGGATGATCCCGTCCAAGATACTGTCGTCCTCAAACGTGTACCCCGCGTTGCGTGCGGGCTCCACAATGGCCTCTCGCAGCGTGGCTCCTTGCAGCGTACGAACAAGCTCGGTAGCGCGACCCAGTCGAGTGCCCAAGGTCCCAAGCGAGCCGAGTCGATCGAACAGGTCGCTTCGCGCGGTAGCCAGGACACGCACTCCCCGAGGCGCCACTTCAACGAGCCGCGCAAGCCCCGCCGCAAGGGCATCACGCTCGTCTCCGGCGGATTGAGTCACCAACTCTTCGAGCTGATCCACCAGCAAAAGCACACCCAGTTGATCTCTCTGAACCGCCGAGCGCACCAGTCTCACGAGCGCGTCGGGGTGCGTGAGTAGCTCTTCGGCAAGCGTCTCTGAGTCAAGGGCGAGGGTGCTTGAGAGGGCGCTCGCGAGGGTCGCGATGGGTGATCGACCGGGCGAGACGCGCACGACGCGCCAAGACTTCGCTTCGCCTAAAATTCCCTCCGCGATCAACGGCGCGATCCCCGCAGCCGCGAGCGAGCTCTTGCCCGTCCCAGACGCGCCCACCAGCACCACCAGCGACTCTCCTCTGAGCCGCTCGATGATGCGCGCGATGTCGTCGCTGCGACCAAAAAAATGGTCTCGATCGCTTGCGTTCATCGAGCGCAAACCCGGGTAGGGCGAGTCGGTCCGAACCACGCGATCGGTGCGCTCGCTGCGAACAATACGCTCTAACTCGGCGAGAATTTCTTGCGCGCCACCAAATCGTTTTTGCCGGTTTTTTTCAAGACATCGCTCAATCAGCGCGACCAGCGCTGCGGGCAGATCCGAGCGCTTGGGTGTGAGCGGTTCACACTCGGATGCAGTCAGCACGTTGAAGGCGATCTCGGCCACTGAGCGCCCGCGAAACGGTGCATGACCCGTGGCGAGCATGTACAGAGTTGCGCCTAACGACCAGACATCCGAGGCGCTGTCTGAGCCCTCCGCGCGCCACACTTCTGGTGCCATGTACAGGGCAGTTCCGCTGACTTGAGTGCCTTCGCCGCTGCGTTGAGAGCCATCGTGAGGCCGCGTCGCCGCAAGTCCAATCCCCTCGACCGCTTCGGGACTCGATGAGATTGTCTCGTCCAGCACCATCGAGGGTTGAATCGCGATCGCAGGTTGGCTTGATCCTGTCGATCCGGCCGGAAGAATCGACTGCGCAGTGATCCGCGCGCCATCGACCTCAGGCGCCGTGTCCGAAGCAGGACTATCAGGATTTTGTGCGAGCTTTGCGATTCCAAAATCCAAGACCTTGATCGAGTGCTCTTCGGTCTCAAAGAGGTTCGAGGGCTTTATGTCTCGGTGCACTACACCGCGCGCGTGTGCAGCTGCCATCCCACGAGTAGTGTCTATCGCTACTTTGAGCAGGTGAGCTGGAGCAAGCACTCCGTCGCTCTCTAGGACCGCGTCTAGCGAGCGCCCACGCAAGAGCTCCATCACCAAAAACGGCGCGTTGTTCGCGACTCCCGCACGAAACACCGTCACCACGTTGGGATGCGACAGTCGCGCCATCGCGCGCGCCTCGCGCAAAAAACGCTCTAGCGCTTCCATGGTGAGTTCGCTGTCACCGATGACCTTGATGGCGACTTCGCGCTCTAAAAAACGATCACGCGCGAGGTACACCACCCCCATCGCTCCGCGGCCAAGCTCGCGTAAGATGTCGTAGCCATCAATGACCGGCAGCTCAACTTCCACGGACGCTACGGTCTAAACGGTCTGAAGACGACAGGTCTACACTTAAAACGCTAGCGCTCTCGCACTGGGTCTCGGTCGAGCATCGATTGGGCTGAGAATTCACTGCAATCACGAGTGCGAGTGAGCGCCCTGGCTCCTGTGTTGACGGGTTTGGCCGTTGGCTCTTCGCCGTCGTGAACTGAGCACGGTGACCGCAAGTGCCATCGCAACAAGCAAACCCGGGGAGGGCTTGCGTTGCTCAGAACCGGACGTCCGGCACGCACATCCACCACGACGCGCAAACGGATCTGGAACACTCCCGTCCCCCACTCCATTGGCGCTGCCATCCATTGCACCCGCATCGGGTGTGACGTTAGCTCCCGTGTCGTTGCTCGCAACACCCGTGTCGGCGACGGCGTCCACCGATGGGACGTCACGGACCATCATCATCATCATGTCATCCACACAGCCACCCATACGATCGCAGTGTTGC
>JANNCG010000519.1:0-1547 GCA_031386385.1 Myxococcales bacterium | reverse complement strand
GCGCGGGAGAGATCAAGAGCTTTACCGGAATCACTGATCCGTACGAGCCGCCACTGTCGCCCGATATTGAGGTGCCCTCTCACCAAGTGAGCATCGCGCAAGGGGTCACACAAATTCTTCAGGGGCTCGACGCCCTCTATTGTAGAAACGAGAGATAATTTTATGTTTTTGCCCTCTTTTTCAAGCGCTACCGACATCGACGAGTTTGTAACTGCCCTCGAAAAGTATGAGCGCGGCGAGCTCACGCCAGACCAGTTTAGGCTCTTGCGCCTCGCGCGCGGAGTGTATGGGCAGCGGCAGACGGATGTACAAATGATCCGGTTGAAGATTCCGCAAGGTGTCCTCGCGGGGGCTCAGCTTGAGGCGATCGCGAAGGCCGTTGAGCTCTCTGGGCGCGATATCTGCCATCTGACAACACGACAAAACGTGCAGATTCACTTTGTCCAAATGGCTGACGTTGAAGGAGCTCTGCGTGCGCTCGAGGAGGCTGGGCTCACGACCCGCGAGGCGTGCGGAAACACCGTTCGAAATATCACGGCGGACCCGCTCACGGGCGTGCATCCCGACACGGTGTTTGACGTTCGGCCATACGGTGAAGCTCTCACCCGGCACCTTTTGCGAGGCGATTATGACCAGTCCCTCCCCCGCAAATTCAAGATCGCACTGTCGGCCTCGGACGCTGATCGGGCCATGACGTCGATCAATGATGTGGGTCTGATCGCACGCATTCGCGATGGCAAACGAGGGTTCAAGCTCGTGGCGGCAGGCGGTCTATCGACCACCCCGATGAACGCGGTCACCGTCGAAGAGTTCTTGCCAGTTGAAGAAGTCCTCGACGCGGTTGAGGCGCTCGTGCGGCTCTTTGATCGCACCGGCAACCGCGAAAACAAGCACCGCGCACGCATCAAGTACGTGGTGAAAAAATATGGAGTCGAGAAGTTTTTAGAGATGTACCGCGAAGAGCGCGCGGGGATTGCCGCCCGAGGCGGGACGCCACTCGACTCGGTGCAGACCACCGAAGAGCCTCCTCCTCCCCCAAGGGTTGACGGAGACGACACGGCCCCAACCATTACGCGGCGTCCGAGTTATCTCAAGTGGCGCGCCGCCAGCGTGTTGATGCAGTCACAAGCGGGGTACGCGTGTGCGTTTATTCGGCTCCCGTTGGGCGATATCTCTCCTTCGCAAATGCGCGCTCTTGCTCCCATTGCCAGCAAATACAGCGACGGAACGCTGCGAACGTCCCTTGAGCAAAACTTTATCTTACGGTGGGTTCCGGTCGCGAAGCTGCCTTTGTTGCACGCGGAGCTTGAGGACATCGGGCTCGCCCGCAGCGGCGCGCAGTCCGTTGAGGACGTGACCACCTGCCCTGGTGCGGACTCGTGCCAACTCGCGGTCACCACGTCTCGGCAGCTTGGGATGGTCCTGACTGAGAAGCTCGACTCGCTGGCGGGCGAGTCCCGTGAGGCTATGGAGCTTGCGCGGACAGCGGCGATTAAGATCTCGGGCTGCCCAAACTCTTGTGGGCAGCATCACGTCGCGGACCTTGG
>JANNCG010000510.1:0-2820 GCA_031386385.1 Myxococcales bacterium | reverse complement strand
GTGCTGCTCCAGGACTACTCTACCAAGTAGACGCGTGTAACCCTCCAGCACAGCCAGGAGAGCCATCTCTCTGTCCTCTCATCGGCACGATGCAGACCGTGCCGAGCGATGCTGTGCAGCGTGCGATTGTGATTGCGATCGGCGAAAATCAGCCAAATCCTACGCGCATCCGAGCAGACACAATGCTCGGTTGGTATCGTGGTTGGTCGTATGGCGAGTGGAACGGCAACATTGAGCCATTTAACGAGGTCGGGCTCGAAAAGCCTTCACCGCTGTCCCCGCTTGCTCTCTATCAAGCGCACCAACGCCACGAGGTGATCCCCGCGTTTCGCTCGTTCACCTTGTCGCCATTCGTGGTGCAGGCCGTCGTGCGGGGACCGAATGGAGATGCACCCGTAGCAGGCCCTGGCTTTCGCGGTACCGGTCTCGATTCGTACATCACCAGCACGCACTTGAAGCCGTCACACTCTGGGGCCGTGCGCATCAATCCGGACGGGTCGCTTGAGACCATCGACGGGTACAATTTTGTCTCTGGCCCCGCAGTCGCGCTCCGCGCTGGCTCTGGTTGGGACCTGGCGGGTCACGCGGGTCTTGGCTATCACAGCTCGGTGCCTGGCGAGGCACCGCCAGTGAATTTTAACGCATCCGTGAATGGCGGACATCAGTACGGCGTCCATAACAACGACCTGGATTTTTACGATTTTAATGGTGATCGACTGCCAGACTCGGTGCGCGTTGCGCCAGGTCCAAACGGCGGTGAAGTCCAGCTTCTCGGCGTCAACAACCAGTTCGCTGCAGCGAAGCCCATCAACCTTCGCTTTGGGACGCTTCGACACACGACTTCGCACACTTGGCGTGGTTCGGGCGTCTTCGGTGCGCAGGTGGCAAGTTTGCGCCGCTGGACGATGTCTAACGGTCGCCAAGTCGGTGCAAACACAGCGCAGGCATCTGCCGGCGCCGTAAGTTCGGACAGCATTGAGGACATCACCCTCGCGGACATTAACGGCGATGGCTTGATGGATCACTTGCGTCTTGTTCAGTTGCCTGGCGGTGGATCGTCAGGCGGCGGCAGTTGTCCGGATGGTGGCATGGGGTCTGAGGACTCAGGCTCATCGGGCAGTGGTGGCAGCGGTGGCACAGGTGGCACAGGCGGCACCGGTGGGTCCGGTGGCGGTAGCGGCGGCGGCAGCGGCGGATCTGGTAGCAGTGGTTGCGGACCGGGCGGTTCTAACGGACCCACCATTGAGTACCAGCTCAATTTGGGTCACCGACTGGGTGCTCCCACGCGCATGGGCGGAAGCATTGGGACCTACGTTAACGGACGAATCGAGCAGGGATTTTCCAGCACTTATTCTTCGAGCGGCAACGTCTCGCTCAACGGTGAATGGCAGTTCGCTGCCATTGGCTTTTTCAACATCGGATTTGGCTACACAGGCGGAACCTCAACCACGAAGGTCATGTTGCTTGACGTGACGGGTGACGGTTTACCCGATCACGTTCGCAGCGCCGCAGGTGGCCCTCAGGGTGGTGGCAGCTGGTTTGTTGCGCCCAATTTGGGCACCGGGTTCGGGCCGTATCAACAGTGGAGTTTGACGGCTTTTCCCGCAGAGCTCGCTGCGGCCAACGACGGGGCTCTCGCGCGAACAGGCAATCATGGGGTGTCACCTACGGCGGGCGTTCCGCTGAGATTTCCCATAGGACCGATCGAGTTGTTTATTGAGCCGTCAGTCAATGGCGCGGTTCAGTGGTCGGACTCGACCCTTGAGATGGAGGACATCAACGGCGACGGGCTGACAGACCAAGTGATTCGCGCCCCAGACGGGCGGATCTTTGCGCGGTTGAGTCCAGTCGCGAACGCGTCCAACTTGCTCAAGAAGATCATCTCGCCCTTGGGCTCAACAACCGAGCTTGAGTACGCACGAGAGGGCAACACTCCGCGCCAAACCATGAACGTAAACGGTCAGACGATCACCACGTTTATGCCCCGCAATGAGTGGGTCCTTAGGTCCGTGCGAACGGTCGAGTCCGTCGAGCGTCAAAACGTCAACGGCTACCATTTTACCAGTACTTTTGACTATCACCACAGCGGCAACTATGACCCCGCAGAGCGTGAGAGCTATGGCTACGCGTGGGTCACCACGACGCAAATGGATGGCTCGCGCACCGAGAGCTACTTCAACAACCAAGACTACTATCACCGTGGCCAACTGACCGCGAGCCGCTCGTTTGACGGCGCCGGAAACCTTTGGTCCCACAGCACCTCGACCTTTAGCAATGCGGCACCCGTTGCTCTTGCACCCGCACCCACTCTTCGAACGGGTTCGATGTATCCACGCATCGAGTCTGAGCTGTCGGAGATGTATGATGGCTCTGGAGGTCTGGGCATCGCGCCGCGCAAACGATCACAGCGCCGGTTCGAGTATGATGCACAGCAATTTGCCAGGGATATTTATTACGACAACGACCTCGACGACCTCACGGATGGCATCCACGTGCAGGTCAATCGAGTGTTCAACGCGTCGCTGTATCGCTGGACCGTGGATCGCACGACGGTCACCGACGCGAGCGGGGATATTTTGCAAGAGCGCACTGCGGTGTTTCGCGCAAACGGGACAGTCGAGCGCATCACCAATCTGTTGAAGGGCGGCATCAACCACGTCACCGGTCTACCTTGGACCGGCGAAGCGGGGACCAACCCGTCAACGACTTACGAGTTTGACAGCTTCGGCAACGTCCAGAGCGTCACCGACGACGCAACCTACAGTATTGCTTTCACCTACGATAGCAGCAGTCTGTGTCTTACATTTGCATTCATGATAG
>JANNCG010000473.1:0-6328 GCA_031386385.1 Myxococcales bacterium | reverse complement strand
ACAAACCCCGTCGCCTCGTCGTTGTCTTGAAAGTGACTGAGTGGCGTTGGACGTCCAGGGCGCGATCCTTCTGTGTGATCGTTGTTTAACAAGAGGTATGAAAACTGCGGAAGCGTGCACCCTCGAGTAGGGTTCATGCGGTTGCGGTTGGCGCCAATGATGGGGTCGGTAAACGCGAACGCCTTGATGATGTCGGGAGAGTAGTTAAAACCAATACCCGGATAGCGAGTGCCGACGACTTGCGAAGGCTCTGCTCGGCCGACGAGCTCGCCCCAGACCTCTGTGTTGATGTTGGCGCGAGACAGGGCTGTAAACAGCGTCCCCTCCTCGGCAGTCCCCGGGAGGCTGATCGCTTGCTGAGGTATCCCACGCGAGCCTCGGCCCCACGTGGTGAGCCATGTTCGCTCGGTAAAATCCGTCGTTCGGCCTTGGGTTGTCCACACGTGCCCCTGAATCGATTGCTCTGCGTTGGAGTAGTAGTTGTCGTGATTTACGAAGCGACTAAACAACGCACGCAGGTTCGGAAACGCCGTGGGCATCTGCGCCCGTGGAAGGATCGTTAGGTTGGGGTCGCCGTCTGCTGGATTTGTGCGCCCTGCGTAGTCACCCAGCAGAGCGTCGTAGGTTTTGTTCTCGCGCACGATCATCACAACGTGACGAATTTGTGGTGACCCGGCACGACTTCCTACCGGCGGAATCGGAAAGTCATTGCGCACGCCCATGGGGCATTCTACCCGCGCAAATCCCAGCCGAACGTTGTTGTCCGCCAACGACTGAACGGCTCCGGCGGCCAGCGTCATAGCGGTGGGGGCAGGGTACGTGGCGATGGATCCTTGCATCAACTGCGTGATATCTTGGCGCCCATTGTTGGGACCAGACCCGAGCCCTTTGCCGGTAGTCACAAGCACGCGCCCGTCATCAAGCACCATCACGTCCGTGGGATACCACTCGGTTGGGATGCGACCGACACTCATAAATGTATTGGGATCGAGCACGTCAATCGCGTTTTCGTCGGCGAGGGTGAGATAAATTCTCCCATCTCCTGCGGTGAAAAATGACGACGGCGATGTGCCGTGAAGTGAGTTCATTCCTCCGTTGAGGTAGTGCCGTTGGGCCACTGGATTCATGAGCGAGACGTTGACCGTTGAGAGCACGTCAGAGTCTGCGGCAACCACTGTCATGATGGTCCCGTCGGCGCTGAACTGAATTTTTGATGGGTTTTTTCCCACGTCAAATCGTCGAGTGACTGTGTTGGTCTCAACGTTTACCTCCGCCACTGCGTTTTGTCCCCAGAGCCCAACGTACACATTGCGCGCGTCGCCGGGACGTCGTGCAACGGCGTAAGGGATGCTCGCAGTGTTCGCCATTAACGGAAAAGCAATCGTCCGGAGGATCGTACGAGTCGCTGTGGATATAACGGCAAGTTCATATCCCCGCTGAAGGGCAGCGTAGAGGGTTCCTCCATCGTCTGAGAGGGCAAGCCCCGCGGGATACATCGCCTGCAGCTCTCCGTTCATGCCGCGGCCTTCGCCAGATCCCTCGGTCAAACCCAGGTCAATCGTGCGCATCATGTCAAGAGTTAGCGCGCCGGCTGCGCTCACTGTGTATGCAAGAATCTTGTTGGATCCACCGCCTGAGGCGTAGAGCGTGCGCGAAGTTGGCTCGTACGCGAGGCCATAAAACAGCCCCGGCTCTCGCGCTGAGCCATCCCGCGGAAAAGCGATCTCGCCTCCCGCGACCACACGAGGTGTCGCCCCTGAAGTATCGAGCACCCGGAGGCGTTCTTCTTCGATCCCACCATCGGTCACGACGACAAACGCCGTCCCCGGAATTCGCAACATCGCCATCGGAAACCCCATCGTCCCCAGCCGCGAGGCGGCGCGACGAACGCGTTTTCCGCTGGGAATCACCAGGCCATTTGTATCGACAGTCGCCCCCGTTTTCGCGCTCGCGGAGGTCTCATCAACCACCACCCGGCACTGTCCATTGCGTGGGATTCCTGCGTCTACCGAGGGGGTTGCCGCGTAACACATCGAGCCCGTCATGGGGTATGGCTCTGCGCCTTCACCACATCGAGGTGCGCTTGGTCCAGTATCGATCACGACGCCAGTGTCGGTCTCTTGGACGTCAGTGCCAACCAACGTCCCGCTGTCCCCATCGGTACTTGTTGGCACATCGTTTTGAGGGACATCCGCCGCGTCCGTGTTGTTCGATGGTCCCGTACACGCAGCGAAGATGTACCCAAGACAAACCAGTTGAGCGATTGTTTTCAAAGCGCTCAACGATAGTCGATTTCAGACATTTCACCCATCCCTTGGGTGCAACATCTGTGTGACGGATCAGGTCATTCGAACATCAGAGAGCTGAATGCGGTCGCGTGCAGCGACGCCGAGCCCAAGTTGCTCAGCGATCTCAAGGTAGTGTACCGGGCGGCCTGAGCGCTCGAGGGCGCGCATCCCGTTTTGTGTTCTGAATTGGTCAACGATTTCAGCGCCGATGCGATCAATTGCGACTGGATCTGTGCTCACCATCAGGGCTTCGTAGGGACGTCGTGCGGCGGGGTTGTCCTGTGGGCCACCGTTAAAGAGAACTTTAAACGCATCCATCACGTGAAGACGGACCCGAGACTTGATGGCGTCGTGTGCAAAAAGCTCTGGGATGTGATGGCTACGGCAGTTGAGTCCTTCGCGATTTCGGTGAAAATCTTCAGGGTTTTTGATGTTGCCGTGCGTCATGTTTTTCATCGCGCCAGTGAAGCCCGACAGCGAGTGGTCCTTCACCAGCGGAATCCCCACCAGCGCCGTGCACGCCAGCATGGCTCGTGAATACCAAGTGCGTCCGCTCGGGACGCGGGTCTCAGCGCTCACTTCACTGTTGGTGTGGACGGCAGTGCGCACGCCCGCGGGCATCTCTGAGCGTTGCACACGTGTGGCTGACAAAAATCCGGACCACTGCTCAAGAATCACGATGTTGCTCGGCTGAACTCCCGCCGCAACCAGACCTTGAATCACCGCATAGACGGTCTCTTTATTGGACGCCATGTTGCGCAAGCCAAGGCCATTGACCTTGATCCCGACAACATCACTTGGGTGCACAAACTTGCGCCATGCATTTGCAAGCGTGGCCTCGCCCGTGAGCTCTTTCACCGCGCGCTCAAGCATCTCTGCTGCGGCTTCGGGTGTGGGGTACAACCCGCCACGACGCAGTGAGCCTGGCTTGGTGACACGAACGACTTTTCCATTCGCGGTCCACGGTGTAAATCCCGCAGGGCGAGTGGCGACAAAGTTGGGAGGCGCAGCGTGGGGGCGTCCTTGCGCGTCCACATCTTCGCTCAACGCAACAGCGGCGGCTCCAGCTACAGTTCCAGCAATAAATGTCCGACGATCCATAGACTCCATAACACGCACCTTTGAACGTTAACGGCTAGCACGCTGCCGACAACTTACGCAAGTAGGCAGCACTCACGCGAGCTGTCTAATTTGCGCTCAACAGTACCGCCACAAGGGCGTTGTCTGTCAGGGCGAAGGACGAAATCACGCCAGGACCCTACTCAATAGGTCTTTTAGGGAAGAGATGGCGGGGTCTGAACGTAGCGGCCTCATTCATACTGAAAAGCGATTTTGCCTGATGAAAACCAACTTATATTCAGCGCTAGGGGTTGCTTCTCGCTGCTAATCAGTCTACGTAGATTCATCCCATGACAGCGACGAAAAAAGACGGTCTATTTGTGGTACTTGAGGGCATTGATGGTGCCGGGACCACGACGCAAACCGAGCGACTCGTCTCTGTTTTGAGAGCAGCAGAGCACCGTGCCATTGCGACTAGAGAGCCAACGCATGGGCCGATTGGCACGATGATTCGTCAGGTCTTGACCGGCCGTATCGTGGTGGCAGATGACCGTGGCCCCAGGAGCCCTGATTGGACCACGATGGCGCTTCTTTTTGCAGCGGACCGAATGGACCATCTCGACGCTGAGATTCTTCCTGCTCTTGAGAGTGGCTCGATTGTTGTCAGTGATCGGTATGATTATTCGTCCGTTGGGTATCAGTCAGCAACGGCACAAGATGAGTCCGCCGCTGCGTGGATCAAGCAATTGAACTCCCGCGCTCGCCGCCCGGACATTACGCTCGTTTTGGATGTGTCCGAGGATGTCGCGTCCGAGCGCCGTGCTCGTCGTGGTGGCCGCGCTGAGCTTTATGAAAAAAGCGCTTTTCAGCAGCGGTTAGCACAGTTTTATAAAGAGCTTGAAGAGCACTTCGCAGACGATCGGATTGTGCACATCGATGGTCATCAACACCCCGACGCTGTACATCAGGCTGTATTTGCGCACGTAGATACACTTCTTGCGAAGCGGCGGTAGGGCAGAGTGCTGCCGTTAGTGCTTGGGACTCAATTGATTGCTTGCGAGAAATTGGCTTCACGTTGAAGGATTTGCTACGGGCTGAGCCGCGATGAATTTTTCTCGACAAAACAACGCTTCGAATTGGGTTTTTTGCTTGCTGCTCTCAGGGATCACCGCGAGCTGCGCCACAGCTCAGAGCACACGAGCCACACAGCGGACGGCGTCGAGCGCGACCTCAGCGTCGGTGAGCCAAGCAAGTGACAGCGCCGCATCTTCGACGACCGCTGCGAGACCACGACGATTGACTCGTGGGTTGGTCGCAGAGACGGTATCCGCCGGGCTCGGGAGCTTTTTATCCCGTGTTGAGGTCACACCTGTTTTGAATGGGTCGAGGTTTTTGGGCTTTCGACTCGAAGCTGCCGAGGACCTCGCAACGTGGAACGCCAGCGGCGCCGACATCCGTGTCGGGGACGTGATCCAACGGATTAACGGTCAGACCGTCGAGCGGCCCGAACAAGCGCTGAGTGCGTTTCAAACTTTGCTTATCGCACCGGGGATTGAGATTCACGGGCTGCGAAGTGGCGCGCCATTTCGCACGTTTGTCGCGGTTTCTGAGTAATTTTGAAAAGATCGTATGTGCACGAGAGTGAATTCTCGTAGCCTCTGAACGTATACTACGTCATTCTCTGAAAGCACTATTGCAGGAGCAAAGATCGATGCCCCGTTTGAGTCAATTAAGTTCTGTCTTTGGGTTCATGGCGACCCTCACTATCGCGTCTACAAGCTTCGCGATTACCGACCCGTCGCAGCCGCAGCAACCACCGCCACCACCCAATCAGGGTGGTTCTGTGGTCATGACGCAGCAACCCAACCAACCACCAGCGAACCAAGTGCAGATGCAACAAGCTCCACCCCAACGTCTGGGCTTGTGGGCGCAGGCTCGCGCTGGTGGTGGGATTGATTTTTTCGGTGGAACGCACGGCTCGGCCATGGTGCAGGTCGGCGGTGGTTACATTACGCCACAAGGCTTTGGCCTTACGTTGTATGGCTCGGGCCGATACATGTTTAGCTCACCGTGCGCCGGGGGGCTCTGTGCATCTTCCAATGGCGGGTTGCTGGACATTGATATCGGGATTGTCGCGCGCTACACAGCGCTACCGCAGGCTCGGTTTCACCCCGTCGCGGAGCTTGGTGCCCAAATTCACGTGATGCCTGGCGACAACTATTTTGGTTTTGGATACGGCGGGCAAATCTCGCTCGGTGGAGAGTTTGATCTCACTGACTCTCTCTCTCTCGATGTCTTGCTTCGCGGCCAGCTGCTCTATGCAGCATTTGCAAGTCGAACCCTCACGGACTTCGGTCTGCTTGGTCTGCGCATTGAGCCGATGATTGGGCTGACTTACTACTTCTGATCAGCCGCTCAATCGAGCGCTTAAATCAGCTCGGTGATTCGCACGGCGATCTGTTGATCAACGGTGCACAGTTCGCCCCGCGCGACGACCCGTCCACCCGCGCGTACCTCGACCGGAGCGCCAATGGGTGTCGGAAGCGCGATCACTTCACCGGGGCGCCACTCGCTCACTTCGCCGACCGTCATCACGGTCTTTGCGATGATCACTTCGACCTCTACCGTGAGCGTTGCGAGCAACGAGGTGCGATGGATGGGGTCGGTCTTGGGGTCATGAGAATCGCTGGTCATGGAGGCTTTTCGTGGGCGTAGTGCTTCTTGTGCGACGATGCTCTTATGCTCTACCACAACATGGCATTCACCCGTACCAACACGAACAATCATTGGACCGACCAGCACGCCGTCGGGGTTTTGGGACAACCCTTGGAGCACAAGCAGCTCGCCAAGGGTCCACTGAGAGACCTCTTGCGCTGAAAAACGTGCAGAACCAGCGACCAAATGGGCTGTCACGTCTAAGCCCTCTACGCGTTGATAGCTCAGGTCATCAAGCGACGGTTGCGATTTGAGAGCCCTAGCCG
>JANNCG010000441.1:0-1503 GCA_031386385.1 Myxococcales bacterium | reverse complement strand
CGTTCACGTAGAGCTTGCCGCGCTGATAGACGCTGAGGGCTTTGCCAAACGGGTCCTCGGGACGCCGCAAGCCGCAGCGCCCATTGCGGGATTTTCTGTGCATCCGGGCTGGAGCGTAATGATTCGCACGATGATCGAGCGTGCGGGAGTGGACCCCAAGCTGAGCCCTTCGTGTGTGCGCGCGTTGTGGACCGAGCATGACCGGCTCAATTTGTGGCGACGGGTTCCGAGTGGGTTGCGTGAGTGCCTGCTCGCGCTACGCGCAAAGAACGTGCAAATTTGCATCGTCTCAAACAGCGAAGGCAAGCTGCGGGGTCTATTTAGCGAGCTGAAAATTCTCGACTGCTTCGACCACATCGTGGACAGCGCGCTGGTGGGGGTCGAAAAACCGGACCCCAAGATCTTTGAGATGGCGCTGAATATCTGCAAAATATCAGCTTCAAATGCCATCCATCTCGGCGATACCGTCGCGACGGACGTGGACGGAGCCAACGCTGCCAAAATCAGAACCGCGCTGATCGACCCGTGGGGACATTATGAAAACTTGTACCCAGACCTGCTTCGTGTGCGTGACGTCGTTGCGGTGGGTGACGCGATCTTGCTGCAAAAATACTGACCGATTGCTGGTCATACTCCGACCGTAGCTTTCTTGCAGATCCATTTGGGCCGATTTAATATCCCCGGCTATGGACGGTACGAGTTCGGCAACAGTGATCGATGGTCGTTCGCAAGTTGCGCGCCGGGAGGCGGATGGCTCGTGTCGAGTAAATACAAAGAAGGATACTTGCAATGACTGACGGTTTGAATCGAGCCACCTTGCTGGGCAATCTCGGCGAAGACCCCGAGTTTCGGATGACCCAAAACAATCGGCCGGTGCTCAAGTTTCGCATCGCCACAACTGAGTCCTACAAGACTGAGTCGGGCGAGTGGAAGCCTGTGACGCACTGGCATCGTGTGATTCTTTGGGGCAAGCGCGCAGAAGGGCTCGCGAAATACTTGAGCAAAGGCTCAAAGGTGTACGTTGAAGGTCGAATTGAAACGCGCTCTTACGACGACAAAGACGGAGTGAAACGCTCCATCACTGAAATTAGCGCAACCAATATTATTCTGCTCGACCGCCGAGGCGGCGGGGCAGAAGCGAGTGAAGGCGGCGCGTCTGCGGGTGGTGGCGGACGTGCACCCTCTGGAGGCGGCGGCTACTCACGTGGTCCGTCAAGCGGCGGTGGTGGCGGAGGAGGCGGACGCGCACCCTCAGGCGGCGGAGGTGGTGATGAAGGTCCGCCGGATGATTTCGGCGGTGGCGGCGACGATGACATTCCGTTTTGAGAAAATCGAGCGGATTGGCTAAAGGTATCTAAGAGGGGGTGAGAAACTGCTACGATCGCGGGCTATGAGTGATCGGCAGTTTCGTCGTCAGCGCTTGCTGAAAGGCTGTGTTCGAGTCGGCGGATTCGCCGCGATACTCGCCGCTTGCACGGGTCGTGCGGTGACTCCAACGGACGG
>JANNCG010000421.1:0-3376 GCA_031386385.1 Myxococcales bacterium | reverse complement strand
CACCTCGGCGCAATGCCCCAACGTTTTGACTTTGTCACCACAGGGATGAGCGGAACCGAGACCGGCATCGTGACCCTCTTCGACACCTCCACGATGATGGTTCGGGTTCGCAAGCACCTGTCGCGCGGCGATGTCACCGATGCGGCACCTGCGGCCCGATTCGCACTCTACGATCCCATCACGCTGGACGCAGACGGAGATGGCGATGACGAAGTGATTGTGGGCTCGGACGATGGCTTTCTTTACATTTTGCACGGCGCGACGCTGGCGAAAAAATCAGTCATAGATCTCGGCTCGCCCGTGGTGTTCTTAATCGCTGCAGACCTTGACCGCGACCCACAGCTCGAGCTGCTCGCGTCACTCCAAGACGGAACCCTCGTCGCCATCGACGGTCGCGCCCGCTACCAATGGACCAACGTCGTGCCCCCAATGGGTGGTGATGGCGGCACGGAAGGCGGCTTGAGCGTTGACGTCCCTTCAGCCATCGACTCAACGACCGACGCGCGACTCCTCCCCGATGCGTCGATTCGTCCGCCGAGCGAACCCGGCTGCAGCTGCCGCACCGGCACACTAAACACGCACAGTCGCAGTCGCAGCGCGCTTGGGTTGCTACTCGCCCTCGTCACCGTCGCGACGCGCGTTCACCGCCGCTCGAGGCGCGATTGATTCTCCACCGGCGGCCGATTGAAGATCGCCAGGTGGATAGCTTTTGCTCTGCTCACTCGCGAGCTTCACCAGGTTCGCGAAGCGAGACTCAACTCCGCTCAGTGACAGCTCGTGGACAAAGCTAAGAAACGAAAAATAGGGCAATAATCCACGCCAATTGTGTAGCCACGGAGGCGTAAACATCGGCGGCGAGACCAAACCTGCGCGACGCAAACGCACCAGCGCCTCAAGATCTTCGATCGCGATCCGCCCCACGGTAATGAGCTCGATCTCATCGCGATGCCCCCCTCGCGCCAGGGTGCTCAAAAACGTAAACACCTCCACTAAGCCTGCGAGATACACTGAGTCCTTCGTGAACGGGGCACCGCCGGTGACCTTTCCGCCGCGGCACACCCGTTGAGCATCAAGGTACGCATCGCGCTTGGCAGCGCCGCGCTCTGTGAGAAAACGATACAGATCCAAAAAGTCCGCACCGTCTTCAGCCATCGCCACAAGCTTGACCCGCAGCGCGAGCCGCTCCATGCGCGCGGGGCTCATTCGGCGCGCGTCCAGCTCTGAGAACACCGCGAGCCCCTCTTGCGTCCGTGTCGTTCGGGGACCGCCTGCAGCGAGAAACGGAAGGTGCGCCTGCGCCGCGCCGTTTTGCGCGGTAAGCGCGTGCGTCTCGACCTCGTGTGCCCACAACCCCTCGGCCTCCCAGAGTCCAAACTGTGCGCCGCCACGAACACGGATGCGCTCTCGCCCCGCGATCACCTTTGCTGAGAGGTCTTCATCGACGACCGCCACCAACGGCAGATGCGGGTTGCGCAGTCGGCTCTGCTCCGTCAGCCAGTCGCAAAATTGTTGCGCGTCCATGACCGGCGGATCTTCTTCATCATCCTTTGGATGACCGGGGTCGTATCCGTGAATTGAGAGGCGCTCAAGGAGGTGCTCCGCGAGATCGATATTTCGAGTGTTTGTCCCGATAAATCGCGTTCGTGCCCCACCGTAGAGCTCGCGCGAGATGCGGTAGTACTCGGTCGTTCCGACCGCGAGCAAAAGACGATTTGCGTCCGCATACGACTGCACCGTGTCTCTGAGAAAGACTCGCTCAGGCTCGTCACCCTCGATCTTTGCCACGATGACAGCGAAGCGCTCGGCCCGCTCTTGCAGCATGGGGCGATCGTATGTGTACTCAATTTCTGGCAGAGCGTTGGCCCCGTCAGCGAAAAATTTCTCCTCCACTGACCTTGGCCACGCGATGTCGTTGAGTAGGCGACTTCTACGGCCCACCGCTTGAAGTGACTCGTTGACCTCTGCGACCAGGTCAACCACGTTGTCGGCGCTGCTCACGGCGCGACCTCTTTGCGTTGAACCATTGGCGCCGCGCTCAGACAGCCGTCGTCACTGTTCGGATCCGGAAGTTCTGGCTGTACCGTCACCTGTGTGATCTTGTGCTTGTCCCTTACGCTGCTGGCCACTGCCGCAGTGGCAGCCACGATGTCGACTCCCTGCTCCAAAACCACGTGCACCGTGAGGACCGAAAACCCATCGGAGAGCTGCCAGACATGCAGCTCGTGAATGCTGCAAACACCAGGTGTTTTGCTGATTGTTTCGCGAATCTTTGCGACGTCCATTGAGCGCGGCGTCCCCTGCATAAGCACATCGGTTGCTTCTCCCAGAAGTCTCCAGCCGCCCCAGAGAATGAGCACCGAGACGCCAAGAGAAGCGATTGAATCCGCTCTTTGCCAGCCCATCCAAACAATCAGCGCACCAGCCACCATCGCCGCGACCGAACCAAGCGCGTCACTGAGGACGTGCGCCATCGCCGCGCGTGTGTTCACGTTATGACCATGACTCCCCGTTGAGAGCGCCCAGGCTGACAGCAAATTCACGAGCAGCCCGAGGCTTGCGATCGCGAGCATCCCTTTGCCCATCACCGGCACCGGAGCGCTCCAACGACGGACCGCTTCGACAGCGATCCACAGCGAGGTCGCGCACAAAAAGATCGCGTTTAGCAGCGCGGCGATCGTCTCGGCGCGACGATAACCATAGCTTCGCTCGCTGGTCTGCGGCTTGAGGGCCAAACGCTGTGCAACAAGCGCCAAGCTCAGCGCAGCGCAGTCCGTTAACATGTGAACCGCGTCCGAGAGCAGCGCGAGACTGTGCGTCAACCAACCGCCGACAAACTCAACGAGCATAAACGACGCGGTGAGCCCGAGGGCGATCCCTAACCGGCCCGCGGGAGTTTGTCGAAGCTGTCCGCTGTGATCGTGCCCGTGCCCGTCAGTGTGTTCGTGCTCACCGGTGGCATGGTGGTCCGAGTGATCGTGGTCCACGTGGCTTGCGCTCTTGTGCTCGTGCGCCGCGTGCGAGTGGTCATGTGCGCCATCGTCGTGGTCATGCGAGTGCGCGCGTTTTGCAGAGACCCCGTGCGGTTCGTGCGGCGCTTTGTGTGGATGCTGACTAGAAGACAAAGGACTACTCGCTTTTCTCGATTTTGCCTGCGATCACCGTAACTACCAACAATGTCGCAATTGCGCCGTTAAATCACGTAACTCCCGTCGGAAGTCGCTCGATTCTCCATTTCTTCATGCGGGACTGCAGGGTCGATGGTTTTAAGCCGAGAATTTCAGCGGCGCCGTCGACGCCGTACACTTTGCCCTTCGTTTGCTTCAAGACCGCTTCAATGTGCTCTCACTCGAGCAGGTCGAGCGACAGCACATTGAAG
>JANNCG010000277.1:0-1689 GCA_031386385.1 Myxococcales bacterium | reverse complement strand
GCTTGATCGCCGCCGCAGTTGTGTCAGGCACGAGGGCTGAGTCGATGTCTCTTTTTGCACCGAGGGGTTCTCAAACCACAGAAGGCAGAGCATCGCCTTGGGAGCGAGCGTCGCGGGTCCGAGTGAGCTGCGTTCCATGCGATCGAGCGCTTGGATTCGGTCCGCAACGTCAAGCTCGCCGAGGGGGCCCATACGACGGATGAACAATGGCGCGAGCCAGTGGCAAGCGAACAAACACAGCGCCAACGTCCAGCGTGCGCGCAGCCCACTTATGTTGCTACCCTCAATAAACGCTGCAAACTCAGCCATGAGCCAGTCGAGCCGCTCCGGTGATGCGGGCGAGTGTTCTTCGCAAAATAAGGCTTCGGCAAACTCGCGGGCGTGGTGCATCGTGGATGGCCAGACCGAGGGCCTGGGTCGCTCCACAACGTTGTCGCCTGCGCGGGGTGGCGCGAGATAAGAAACTGATTCGTAGCCTGGGGGCCCTTGCACCGGCTGACGCTACACTCTTTAGGCCCCTCGCGTTAACCCCCAACACACTGGACGTTCGCGACAAAACCGTAGCCCGCGGCGTTGAAAAATGTAGACACAGTCTCGGTCTGACCAGGCAGGACCCGCGATTCGACAGGGGTGGGGTTGCTCGAGCTCGTCACGGTGCAGCGGACCGGTGCGCGACACTGGCTGTGAATATCCACCAGGTGATTGTATCCGGAGCCGTTAAACCTTGCATACTGCGTGACGCTTACACAGTCCGGCCGCGTACCAGCCACACGGGCGGCGGGTCCGGCGTCTTGGGCGACGAGTGGGGAGCCAGTGAGCAGCAAACTCATGCATAGTGCGGCACGGAGCCCTCGTCTCAAACTCACAGATGAATGGCGCATAGGTTGGTGCAAGTGTAGCACTGTTTTTGCCGCGAATCGCCAATCGGTGCAGGACGATCGCCCCTTGCTACGGGCCTCGCTCGAAGGGTAAACCAGTGACATGACGCTCAAACACTACGGGATCGTGCGCGGGACGCTTGAGGCCATCAACGAGGAAGAAATGTGCGAAAAAGCGCACTATCAAATCAAGCTGAAGGCCGGTGACACCATGTATCGCTTGGGTGTGAACGTGCGCTCAGAGAGCGGAAGCGAAGTGTCTGCGACGTGCAGGTTTCCGTTCAATCACCACCTGACGGCAGAATGGCTGAAGCTGAAACCCGGGTTCACCCCTCTTGCGGGCAATAAGCCCGGCAAGGCGCTGGACTATGTGCGCGATGGGCTCTTTGATTGGCATGACCTTCGGGAAGCACCCAACAACCACCGCGGGGACGACAATGACGTGGAGGACGATCTTCATGCGCACCTTTCACGTGCGCTGAAAAATCCCTCACGATATGAAATTTTTGCCCTCGGTTCCGAGTGGAACGACGAGGCCAACGATGAGCGCCGTAAGGCCATCGATAAGCATTGGGATGTGTGGCGCGGGATGCACGAGATTCATCAGAATCAGGGCAGTCCCAAACACGGTGATCATGGAGGGAGCAACGGGATCTACCAAGACGGGGGGCTCTTCGTGTACGACCACCAGAGCCATCGATGGGCGGGGTTCTTTTTTAAGTTTCGCTCGCAAGCGTTTACTACGGACGTCCATGGTGATGAGGTCGAGGCATGCGATGTGCACAAGAGCGAGCGCCTTGCGCCGGGGATC
>JANNCG010000371.1:0-5085 GCA_031386385.1 Myxococcales bacterium | reverse complement strand
ATATCCAGCGCTACAAAGGTCTCGGTGAGATGAGCGCAGAGCAGCTTTGGGAGACGACCATGGATCCCGAGAAGCGTGTTTTGTTGCGAGTGCGTGTTCAGGACGTGGTTGAGATGGACAAGGCTCTCACGCTGTTGATGGGCGATGAGGTCGAGCCTCGGCGAGATTTTATCGAGAAGAACGCTCTCAACGTTCGCAACCTCGACGTCTGAGGGGACTTTGGGGGGGATCGCGATTTGATTTGGGTCGTTTGTCCGTGAATCGCACTTGACAGAACGCTAAAAACCCGGCAGAAACACCGCCCGTTTATGCAGAAGCCAAAGTTTAAAACGACAGAACGAGCAGCGTGGGTTTTTATCAACACACGTCTCCGTCCGCACGGCCGTCCCACGATGGATCGCCGCACCGCCCTCCGCAACGGCTACTTCACCACCGTGTCCCGGTTGCTTGGTATCGCTGAGAAAGAGCTGCCCCTTCCGTTTCACGATGAGACGATCACGAAGTACATCGTGCGTCTTAAGGCCGCTGGAACACACGGATCAGCCTAAGGCTGAGGATATTTTGTCTACTTCGGTCAACAAAACACTGTCAGTGGTTTGACCGATGTTTCATTGGTTGCGTACAGTTGTGACTGGAGTTTAGACGCACCAATGTTTCAATGTACCTTCTGGGGCGTACGCGGCAGTATTCCCACTCCGGGTGCGACCACGGTCGCATTCGGCGGAAACACGAGCTGTGTAGAGATTCGTGTGGCCGATCAAATTGTGATTTTTGATGGTGGCACCGGTTTGCGGCTGTTGGGAGACAAGCTCATGCGTGAGCTACCTCTCACCGCGCACTTGTTTTTCTCGCACGTGCACTGGGATCATATTCAAGGGTTTCCCTTCTTTGTTCCTGCGTTTATCAGGGGAAATACCTTTCATTTGTATGGTGCTCGCACCGTCACCGCGACGCTCGAAGAGACGCTTGCGGGGCAGATGAACTTTCCAAACTTTCCTGTGAAAATTGGCGAGCTCGCGAGCAAGATGCACTTTCGCGATCTGCACGAGCGTGAAGAAGTGCTCTTTGGGCCAAACAACTCAGTGAAGGTCTTTGGCGTCCCTGGCAACCATCCCAACGGCGTGTTCGCGTACCGGATTGAGTACGAGGGCAAGTCGATTGTGTATGCGACAGACACAGAGCACTACGCGGTTCCAGACCCCAACATCCTCTCGTTGGCCGCCGGGGCGGACGTGTTTATCTACGACTCGCAGTACACCCCCGAAGAGTACTCTGGTGAGGGTGGACGCATGCCGAAGATGGGCTGGGGCCACTCGACCATGGTTGAGGGAGCGAAGCTCGCCAAACTCGCGGGGGTGAAAAAGTATGTCCTGTTTCACCACGATCCGACGCAGAGTGACGACGCGGTCCGCGAAAAAGAGCGGCGAGCCCAAGAGTTGTTTCCTGCCTCTATCGCGGCCTACGAAGGCCTTACCATCGATCTGAAGGCCTAATCGAGACAGCGCAATCTCTGCGCCGTACTTGGAGTCTTCAATCGCGCAACGGTTTCTGTCAAACGAACGAACTGCGTGAAACCGTCTGGACAGTCTGTTTTGCGGGAGCGGGTATGTGCTGCAAATTCACTGATGGATTCTGTATTGCTTCTGTGACAACGAGGTGGCACGAATCCTGAAGATGAATCGGGCAGAGGTTGCAAGATGGGTTATCTACGCTCAACCGCACTCGATGCATATCGCGCGTCCCTTGCTGGAATCGAACCGCTCGCTGCTCAGGAAGAGCGCGAGCTTTCACGCCGTTGGAAAGAAGGCGATAAAGCTGCTGGCGATCGATTGGTCGCGGCGAGTCTGCCGTTTGTTATCACCATCGCGACGGAGTATCGGCGATGGGGTGTTCCACTTGAAGACATTATTCAGCAAGGCAACATTGGGCTGCTCAAAGGTGCTCTTCGCTTTGAGCCCGATCGCGCATGTCGACTCATCACCTACGCGGTGTACTGGATTCGCGCAGAGATTCGCGACTATGTCGTCCGCGGCTATCGTCTTGTGCGCATTGGTGGCTCAAAGACCGAGCGTCGTGCGTTGCGGGCCTATCGCCAAACACGCGAGAATGATCCGGTAAAGCTCGCGGAGCTTTCAGGGATGACTCCCGAGCGAGCCGCTCGGTTGCTGCCACTCCTTGAGCGCGGAGATGTGTCTCTCGATGCAGCGGAGCCTGATGAATCGCCGGCCATTGATCGCCTTCGAGACACAGGTCCTTCACCCGAAGAGCTTGCCACCACCCATCACGATGACTCTGTCACTCGCGTGAGAGTGCAGACCGCGCTCAAGACACTCTCTGAGCGTGAGCGCTGGATTGTCGAAATGCGGTTGCTGGCAGAAGACGAGACGACTCTCGAAAGTCTTGGAGATTCTCTCGGAATTTCAAAAGAGCGCGTTCGTCAAATCGAAGCTCGGGCGCTGCAAAAACTGCGCGGAGTCCTGACGGATCTCGCTGCGTAGTTTGCAAAGCTAAGAACCACTCGTGAAGCCCAGGCTGCTCGGAGGGGTTGAGCTTCCACGCCGAACCCTTCGAGGGCGAGTCACAAAAGTGTCTTCGGAAGGACTGACCACATCGGCGGGAGGGGATGCGTCGGGGGTGACCACATCCATCACCGGCAACACGGCTGGAAGTTGCAGCGGTGCACGGCGTTCTGGCGCTGGAGTGATCGCAAGTTCTTGAGGCTTGGTTCGAATGACGAGCCAAATTCCAAACAAAACTGCGATCACAGCGGCTGCGGCGAGCTGCGCAAGCCATCGTTCGCGAAAGTATCTTCGAAGACGACTCACTCGCTGGCGCACCTGTGGCGCTGGAACATTGTCGCTCTCAGCGATGTCCTCTAGCTTCTCGCCATCGCCTTCGCGCAACAACCAATCGAGTGTCTGCTGTGCGTCATACCCCGAGGGAAGCTCGCGCATCGCCCAGCGCAAAAGTGACTGTTCTTGCTCTGTCGTGGCCGAGGGATGAGCGAGCTCATCGAGGACTACTGCAGCCTTCATGGGCTTTTTTGCGCGGTGGTAGTCCGCGATTTTATTGCGCAAGATGCCATAGATCCACTTGCGCGCAGAGCCGGGCTCTTCTGGTCGGTGAGCAGATCCAATCGCCTCGGTGAGCACTTGCTGTACCAAGTCTTCTGCCTCGTGTGGCGGCACTTTTCGTTTTGCCAGAGCCACGAGCGCGGCGCGAAATGTTGTCGTGGTCCAGTCGAGAGGAATCGGGGGCATCTTTGGCTACGTCGTGGGTGGTTCACAAACTGTGACGAGAAAACGCAAACTTCGAACGGAGTTGAAATTTGCCGACCATTCTCAGCGCCGACGCTGTACCCAAATAGGATTCGTAAACGCAAATGGCATTGCTTGAATACGTGGCAGCACTTCGTTCATTGGGCGGTCGCCGCGAGCCACGGCGACAAAGCTGTGAGTGTTTTGAGTGATCGGAAGGTCCAAATCCACTTCGAGTCGATTGAGATTGTTGGATGTTGGGACAGCAACGGTCGCGACAAGTTCTCTGTCTCGGTACACCTCGACAATATCGACATCGACCCAAGGGGCCGCTTGTACAACGACTGTCGCGTGGACATTGGTTTGCCCCCGTTGAGCCCGAACGGTGTCGCCGAGAAGTGTATTTTGAATAGAAAAATACAGCATCGGACCGCTCGTTCCAAACGCGTGTGCGCCTCGAAGTGAACGAAGCACTTGGTCCGCAGCGGGCGAAGAGTCTCCAGCTCGAGGCGTCCACACATACGTGCGTGGATAGCCCGCAGCCTCGTATGCGATCTGATGCGAGTCGCTGTTCGCTGTCCCGACATAGTGAGCGCCCGTTGAGAGCAACGCGAGCCAGTCATGAAGCACGCGATCTACCTGCGCAGGGACGCCCAAATAGTACCCATTGAACACCTCGATTGCGTTGTAGTTTGCGTCGTACCTCGCGGACGGCGAACGGTTGGTGACAGGGTCCAACTCAGTGCGCGTGAAGTACCCAATGTTGGTCTCCATGCGAGGGTGATTCACCTGGATAATCGCAGTCGGATTGTTGGCGCGAATCTGGCGAAAGATCTCGGTCGCCGGCGCTAAAAAATCCGGCGGGCCACCGTGCGGTGCTGTGGGAGTCGGTTGATACGGAAAAGCGTTGAAGTGCCCAATCGGGTAGCCCGCGCGATCAGTTGTGACCTCAACAGCCGGAACCCACACCAACCCAGGTCCCTGAGCGCCTCGTGTTCCGCGTGCTGCGAGCGGAAGCGCGGCGACTCCGTCAGAGTAGTCGCCAACGACGTTGTGCTCAGTCGGTGTCGCAAACTCAATGCCGACGGCCACCAACGAAGCCACTCGGTCTTCGATGCTCACGCGCGAATCAAAAGACCGCTCAGCGTGCACGTGTAGATCGCACGCAGTCCAATCGCTCATCGGAAGGACATGCTCAATCGACACCGTGAGCTCAACCGGATCGCCCGTGACCACATCCACCCGGCCATCAAAAATTGACCACTCTGGCCCTCGATCGACAACAACGCGATATCCACCCACTGGCAGCGCAATGGTGCCCTCACCCGACGACGCAATGCGAGATTGCAGGGCGCCGTCCGCACGGTGTCGTGGGCCTAAGTCCGGATCCGCCGTGCGATCAACGCCACGGACCGACAAATGTGCGGCGATCGGCTGACGAGTGCGTTGATCTAAGACCCGAAATCTCAGCGATCCCATCACAGGAGCGGGTCGTGAAATGCCCGTGTCAGTGATCGCCGCATCGCGATCTGCGGCGTCGTTCTGCGATGCGCTCTGGCTTGCATCAAACGAAGCCCCATCGCTCCAGTCGCGTCCCGGGTCTATCACGTGCACACGATACCCTGCGCATCCAGCACTCAACACAACAAACACAAGCGACAAGCTCATGGTGCTCAGCATCTCTGGAGTGCTCGCGCGAGTTATGGGTTTGTGCTTGAGGTTGTGTGTCACCGGCATCACGGATCCATTGAGGTACACGATCGTGTGTAAAATATCAAGGCTTCACGCTCTGAGTGCTCATTGGGTGCGGATGAATCCGTGATATTTT
>JANNCG010000321.1:0-4994 GCA_031386385.1 Myxococcales bacterium | reverse complement strand
TAACAACATGAGACCTTAGGTCGCTCGCTTCCATCGGTTGGATCCAGCGTCAAATACAATGAGTGCCTCTTCGCCGTCTTCAAGGCGAACCAGCATTCTTCTCTCAAGATCGCCCGGCGCCACGCCGACAACCGCAGCTACAATCTTAGCCCCGTGCTTATCCATCAGGATTAAGGGCTCATCGGGGTTTGAGCAAAGGCCCGCAATCCCTGGGATTTTACCGGGAATCACCGCCGCCATCGCCACGCTCGAGTGCCGGCCCTCGCCACTTTTGAGCTTGGCAAAGCTCGGCGGCGCGGGCAGCCCAGACTCCCGCAGCAGCGCCATCGCGCACTGGTGGGTTTTATCGACCGCCTTCAGCGCGATTGAGGGAGTGGCCAAAAGCACCACGAGGTCGTAGCCCTCTGAGACCATGCGCACCAGGACGCTTTTGCTTCCACCCTCGGCGCGAAGCTCAAGCGCGTGTCCCATTCCGCCACGGGTCGCGCCCTCGCGGCAGGTGGCCAAAATCACGGCAAACTCTGCCCCCGTCACTCGCGCGTCGTACGGATTGATCCGCCCAGCGTAGTCTACCGACTCACCCTCGGGGTCAATAAACACCGCGCAAAGCGCCTCTGGCAGCGCCTCCATCAACGCGTTGAGCAAGAGCGTGAATCCGGTAGCCTCTTGGTCTCGCAGCGGCGTGTTGTTGGGGTTGGGTTTTGACGTCACGGAGCGCTCGCTGCGTTTTGCGATTCTACGCCGGCTTGGTCCATTATTCGCACGTTATGACGCCGCCGAAGCTGCTCAAGATACAGCCGCATCGCGCGGGTGCGGGCGAGGGTGAGCGCCTCTGTTTGGACGGTCTGCGCGACCAACGTTGGGTCTGCAACAAGCGCGGGGTCTCGACGAACTAGGACAATCACGTGAAAGCCAAAAGGGGTTTGCACCACCGGGGAGACATCGTCAACGTTTGCCAACTGCGATGCGGTGGCGGCAAAAGTAGGGTCAAAGCCTCCGGGGGTTCCGTCGGCACCGGAAGCATCGAAGCCAGAGATCGGCTCAACGCGATAGCTTGCGCCGTCAGGAAGCGCCAAAACCGCTGCCCGAATTTGACTCTCACCTCGCGTCTCGGTGAGCGCCAAGAGTGCGATACGAGCGGCCTCTGCTTTTGCGCGGGCCCGATCCACCAACACTGCGGTGTCCGTCCGGCGGCAAAACGCCAGCACGTGTACGACCGAGTGAAGGGGGCCATGAGCCAGCGCGAATCCCTTGGTCTTACGCGCCAACACAAGGGCAGGCTCAGGGATGTTGCGCGGGTTGATTCGCTGCTCAATTTCAATCTCGAGCAACCGCTGGACCATCGCCCGCTGCGCAAATTCAAGCACGATCGGGTCCGAGTTTTGTCCCATACGAATCGCCTCAAGGGCCAACATTCGCTGCGAAGAAAATTCGCCCCACGCGTCCCGTCCACTCTGACTGTGCTGCTCGTGTGCAAAGCTCTGTAGCTCTGCGAGCGTGATCCTCTGAGCGCCGATGCGTCCAATCACCTCGCCTCTGGGCTGCACGGACACCGCGTTGTTGTTTCGCGAAGTGGATCCAGCGCGCGATCCACAGCAAACCTGAACGCTGAGCGCGAGCAAACCCACTACTCGGTTCGTGATAGGTTTGTGGTTCGCTGGCAGCATAGGGGGTGTTGGGGCCTTTGATATTTACGGTCTTTACGGTCTTTACTCAGCGGTGTCCGGGCGCAAAAACTCTACCCCTGCGCTCAGACAAAGCCAACCGACAACGATGGCGAGAAATCCCCCTAAAAACTCTCGTCGATCGACGCTCATGAGCGCGCGAAAAAAAATCCCGAGCGCGATGGCGATCAGCGCAAAACCTAAAAATCGGATGAGTCCTGCCAACGAACGATTCATCGAGAGAGAGTCCTACCGCGGGCGATGTTAAGTGACACGAGCAAACCACCACCACAGCGCAGAAAAGGCCATCGCCCAGATGATCCACGCGACGGCGCGGGCGCGGCGAGACTGTCTGACCCCACGGCCGCGAAGCAGCCGAGATCCGGCCACAAGGGCGACCAATATGGCGAGTGCGAGCCCGGCTCCGTGCGCGACCGCGTCTTGTGCTCGGTGCATCGCGATCAGGTAGCTGTTGCTCGCGGGCCCTCTGCGTGTCGAGCTCACAATGGCTGGTGCGATCACTGATAGAAAAAAGCACGCGATGCACAAAAGCACCAACGCGGGTGTTGCCAGAGGGGGGCGCGCTGGCACTTTCACATCACTCAGGGGACGTATCGCGAGTCCATAGCGGGGTGAATTAGCGTTTTGTGCGAGCAAAACAGAGACAAAATAGATGGACGCGGTGATTGCTGTCAGGACTCTTGCCGGAGCGTCGAAGGTCGAGCCGCCCGTCGTGGCCGCAGAAGAAATGGCGAGAAATGTTGGTATGACGACGAGCGCAGCGATGGCAGAGAGTCGTGGTTTTTCGACAAAACCGACGGGCAACCACACGCTCAACGCCACGACTGCGAGCACGGACAACCAAGCGATAATCGTTTGTGAATTTACGGTGTTGCTGGCGATCCAGGGGACCAAGACGCACTGCGCCGCGAGCGCCAAAGCGAGCGCTGTGGGGGCGTAGCGGCGGGGCATACCAGGCTCGGACAAATTCGGCGTTTGAAGAGTAAACAAGTTCAAGAACAGGTGTGAGTCCAGCGCAGCAAGTGTTATAGGTACGTTCGTTGTGAGGAACTGCCCTCAGTGTAATGCTGATTGTTCTGAAGTGCACCGGTTTTGTCCCGCGTGCGGGTTTCCTATTGGCGCTATGAAGGCGCCCACGGGGGATCCGCTCATTGGAAGAAAGCTCGGTGGTGCTTACGTCGTGCTCGAGCATGTTGGCTCGGGAGGGATGGGAAAAGTGTACCGAGGCGAGCAAGTCGCCTTGGGCAAAACGGTCGCCATCAAAGTGATTCATCAGCACTTGATCGCCGACGAAAACGCGACCGCCCGCTTTTATATCGAAGCTCGAGCGAGCTCGCGTTTGAATCATCCCAACTCTGTGAGCGTGATTGACTTCGGCCGCACGGACGAGGGTTTGTTGTACTTGGTGATGGAGTTTTTGCGTGGCAAAGATCTCTCCCATATCTTGTGGGAAGAAGGGCCGATGCAGCCCCCTCGCGCAGTCGACATTGTCCGGCAGACCTTGGCAGCCCTCGCAGAGGCCCATGAGCTTGGGATTATCCATCGCGATATCAAGCCTGAAAACGTCATCATCGAGCGGATGCGAACAGGCAATGATTGGGTCAAAGTTGTGGACTTCGGCCTCGCGAAGGTTCGTGCGGATGTCGCCCCCTCGGTCACCATGCCGGGGATCGTGTGCGGGACGCCGGACTATATGGCCCCTGAGCAGGGGCGTGGGGACGCGCCTGATTTTCGCAGCGATTTGTATTCGACTGGAGTTTTGCTCTATCAAATGCTGACCGGTCGTCTGCCATTTGAGGCGGACTCGCCTACGCAGGTTGTGCTCAAGCACATGACAGAGCCGGTCCCGGATCCGCGACCGCTTAACCCCGCTATCAACGATAACCTATACATCGTGATCATGCGCGCGCTGGAGAAGGACGCGAACAAACGCTTTCAAACTGCGCTTGAGTTCTCAGAAGCGGCACAGATGTCGTTGGTGGTGTCGGTTCCGCCGGCGAGCATCAAGTCCACGGATACACGCGACACGATTGAGTCGCTCCCGTGCCCCAAGTGTGGCGTATTGATGGCCCGGCTCGCAAAGTTTTGCAGCGAGTGCGGCTACCGCAACATGCTCGGCACCCCCTCGTTGATGCCCGGCGGAATTGCGCAAACAAGACCTTCGCTCTTGATGCGGTCACCGATTGAGCGCGTCGCGACCTTCGTGGGTCGCATCAAAGAGCTCGCAACACTGCAAGATGCCCGATCGCGTGCGCTTAAGGGACAGCTGATCGCGCTGCGTGTGGCGGGCGACTCGGGCACCGGCAAGTCGAGGCTTGTTAAGCAATTTATCAGCGATATTGCAGATTCTGGCGATCGCATACTCGTCGCTGAGCCCGATCCATCTTGGGCGGGTGTGTCCTGGTCCGCGATTCGGTCCCTTGTCTTTCAAGCGATTGAATCCAGCACCGACGACTCTGCGCTGCGCTGGATTGATCGCCAGCGAGACGCAGAGCCTGCTGTGCGCGCTGGATTTGCCGAACTGTTTGGTGAAGGCGCTGCACATCTCGATGGTCGTGGTCGCAGACAAGCGGTCGCCGAAGCGCTGATTTATACTGTCACTTTTGCGGCAAGCAAGGCCACCTCAGGGTTGGTTTGTCTCGTCGCTGCGAAGCTCCACCGCATCGACGCCGCATCGGGTATCGCTCTGGCAGCTTTGGCGACATCGAAGCTCAAGGTCCCCGTGTTGCTGATTGGCAAGCACACCCCTCGTGTTGATCCGCGATGGGAGGGCTCTGACGTGATCGTGCTAACGGGCGTGACTGCCTCGATTGCACAGCAAATTGGTCACTCGCTCATCGGTGACTGGTACACGTTGCCGGCGTTTGATGGCGATAACGTTTCTCCACTATTGGTCGATCAGCTATCGCGTTGGACTTATGAAGGCGGTGGTCAACCGCTCACTCGCTTGGTGGACGTTGTTGCAGGGCGCTTTGATCGTCTGCCCCCTGGTGGCCGTCGAGTGTTGCAAGCGCTCGCCCTGTTGGGTGAGTCTGACGCCAAGACCCTCGAGGGTGTGGTGGGCGAGAGCATTGACGAGCAAACGTGGCGCTCACTTGTGACCCGCTGGTGGATCGACGATATCAATGGCCGGCTGCGGATCTCTCACGAGCTCATTCGCGAGGTCGTTGAGTCAGCGACGAGCGCTGCGGTTCGATCGGATCTGTCGACAAAAATTCTCGACATCGCCACGGATCTCCCGATCGAAGTGCGTGCCTTACTCTCTTCTAACGCGGATGAAGCCGCGCAGGCTTTGCTGCTTCTTGAGAC
>JANNCG010000276.1:0-2897 GCA_031386385.1 Myxococcales bacterium | reverse complement strand
GTCGGGTCCAACATGGAACGCGCTCGAGTTTCACCTCACAGACCCGCACTACTATGCCTACGCGTACGAAGCCTCTGGCGACGGAACGAGCGCGGGATTTACCGCTCGGGCGCATGGCGATCTGGACGGCAACGGCATCGCCTCGACGTACGAGCGATCGGGACGCGCGAACACCCAGCTTCAGATGGAGTCGTCTGTGGGGCTTTGGATTGATCGTGCGTTTGAATAAATCAACCCAGCGATTTCTTCTCGGTGCGCTTCTCGCAAGCGTTTCTCCCTGGATTCTCGAGACCCGTCTCAACGTGTTGCGACAAATGACGCTGAGAAAAGCGCCAATCGATGAAGCGTTGATCCCCTCCGCGCCGGTCATCAGGGGGCTCGCGCTTGGGCACAGAGAGTGGGCGGCTGATCTCTATTGGATCTCTGGATTGGTGTATTTCGGCGAGTCATCAAGTCTCAAATCTGCGCAGCGATATCTCGAAAGTTATGCGCGGGTGACCGAAGAGATCGACCCCGATTTTCGTCACGCTTATCTGTGGGGTGCGACCGTGAGTATCTACTCGCATCGGAGGATCTCTCGCACAAGCGTCGAGCGGTCCATCGGGCACCTCGAGCGCGGACTGGTGCGGTTTCCACACGACAGCGAGATGCTGTATCAACTGGGATTCGACTACTGGTTCGAACTACCGCCCTATCTACCCGATCCGGCCGAGCGACTGGTCGCACGACGCCGAGGCGCTGAGTTTTTGCGTCAAGCAGCCTCAGCCGGCTACGGACCTCAGTGGCTCGTCCTCGCGGCCGCATCGACGCTCGACGATGTGGGCCAAAACGAGAGCGGCCTCGAGATGTTACGGACGGCCCTCTTGCAAACAGACGATCCTGAAATGCGCGCCAGAATCGCACGTCGAATACAGGCACTCTCCCCCGATGCGGCGCAAGATCCAGGCCTCGTAGCTGCCCAAGCAACCGAGCGCGAACGTGTCGCGTCGTACCCTTACGTTCAGCCGGCACTCTATCTTTTTGTGGGAGCCCCGCTGCTGCACCCTGGAGCAACGGCGCGCTAGTTCAGCGGGTGGCTGATCTCGCGAGTCTCTTGTCCCGGACGAATGGTCACGCTAAACGTCGCCCCCACGTTAAAATCGCCGTTGGTGCATTGAACTCGGTGCGTTCCGCCAGGAAGCGACAGGCGCAATCGAGGTGTAGAAAAGGTCTGTCCAGCAACGGTACACCGCGAAGCGGGGCGCGTGGAGATGGAGAGAAATCCACTTCCTCCTCCACCCATGGAAGACCCACTCATCGAACTGCCTGAGCTGCTCGAGCTGCCTGAACTGCTTGAGCTCACTATTCTCGAGCCGCCCGATGAGCTGCTGCTACTGCTATTGCCGCTGTTTCGTTGGGTTGTTCGCCGGGTGCCGCCAGTGGCGCGCGGCGTGACCGGCGCGGTCGCGACTGGGGTCGTGGGTTGCTGGACAACAGGTTGTTGAACGACCGGTTGTTGCGCGACGGGCTGCTGCATCACGGGCTGCTGCATCACGGGCTGTTGCATCACGGGCTGTGGTTGCTGGACGTAGACGGGCTGCGGTTGTTGAACAAAGACGGGCTGCGGTTGTTGAACGTAGACGGGCTGGCCCACTGGATAGCCCGACGGTTGTGGCTGCGGTTGTGCGGCGGCAACGGGCCGCTCCTCGGGCTCGAGCACCATTTGCACGGCGCTGATCTCGCTGTGTGCGACTTGGACATCGATCTCGCGGGGTCGATACCCAGTTCGACGACCGATGACGTGGTGGGTGCGCGCGGCTTCGAGCTCGTTTACGGTAAATCGCTGACCCGTTCCGGGGCGGACGATGCCATCGACTTCGAGTTGAACATCAGGAACGTTGGTTGAGACCTCAAGCGCGCCAAACTTCGGCCGGGTGAACAGATACACCAGACCACCACCCGCGGTGAGCGCGACGAAACCGACAGCGGCAAGAATGAACGGTAGGGGCGAGCTTCCGCCGTTTTTCTTTATCGCAGCGTGAGCCGCGGTGTTCGCGCCCACGGACTGAAACGGCGCGGTTGGAGCTTGGCCCATGTTCGCGGGGCGAGGCGCGTTTGCCATCTGCGGATTTTGTTGCGGCGGGCCCATCGAGTAGCCATTGCCCATTGGGGGTGCCGACACCGCTGGAGCTCCGCCGTTGGGTGCCATTTGCCCTTGGTGGTTTTGTCCCTGAAACCCGTTCTGCAACGCAGGAATCTGCGCTCCGTGCATGGACCCATTGGGCGCGGGAATAGACATTCCGTTTGCACCAGGTGGAGGCGCAGGAATCGCTGGGAGTGCCTTGGGCGCGTTGCCCGCCGTCGGCATTGGCTGTGTCATCGCTCGGGGCGGCGAGTACTGCGCACCGGGCAGCCCGTTTGCGGGAGGAAGGTTGGCAAAACCTGGCGGCGGTGCGACTGGCCCGCGATTGTTGTTCGGAGGTGGGGGAATGCTCTTAACGGAAGGGGGTGGAACCGCAGCGGTTGGACCCACTGGACCTGCGTTCGGCTTTGAATAAGGCAGTCCATCGACTCGGTCATAGACCTGCGTGGCAAGCTCTTCGTCGTCCCACTCCATCTCGAGCCCAGCGGGCTTTTGCGGTTTTGCGGCAACGGCGCCAGCTTGAATGACCTGTGCGTTGGGTCCATTGCCCATCAAGGTTTTCATCGGCGGAGGAGGGACCGCAGGGGCTCCGACTGCGGGAGCGCCCATACCAACGCCCATCATGGTCGATTTGGGAACACGACTCGCCGAGGACGGTGGAGGGGGCGGTGGAACCGACACTCGGGGTGCACCGGGTGGCGGCGGAGGAGGAACATTTCTGCCATTGGGTGTCATCGAATTGGGTGCCTGTGCGCCGTCAAACACATCGAGATCG
>JANNCG010000296.1:0-2742 GCA_031386385.1 Myxococcales bacterium | reverse complement strand
TGCCCCGGAAAGGCAGCCCAGTTCAATCGCGTCGTCGTGACAAGTCCAAGCCGATGACCCAGATTAAGCTGCACGGACATCTGGGTGTACGCTTTGCCCGTGACAGCATCCACGGCACCCTGAATCCGCACGTGATCTGGCAGCCCATCGCCGTTAATGTCGATAAAATCGACGTCCGACGAAGACTGATTGTCTGCCGTCGAAAAGGTTGGTGTCGCTGCCAAGATCTCGTTCACCACACCGTCGAGTCTGAGCGCCTGCACAAAGCCGGAGGGCGCGGACCCGAACCCCCAGCTGCTCTCGACGGTATAGTCGAAGGCGTGACGAATGTTCTCAAACTCCATCCCAATCCCCCGAAGCGCTGAGAAAGCCCGATTGTGTTGTTCTTGCAACGATCCGTGCGGAAACGACGCATTGTCGAGCGCGACGAACGTCGCAGGTGCATGCACTGAGTCGGGTAGGCGATCGCCGTTGAAGTCAAAGAAATCTAGATCCGTTTGCGATTCACCGCTGCTGATGTTGACGCCAACACCGATAGAAATCGTCGCGCCTTCAGACGCACTCCCGTGCAATCGAAGCGCCGGTGCACGACCGCCAAACGCGTTCTCCGAGTTCACTAAGTCCCAAGTCCCATCGGGGTTGCGCCTAAACGGCGTAGACCAAGACGGCTTCAGTGTTGAAGCGGTTTGATACGCATCAACGCCACCACCGCGCCACGCAGGCTCGTCGAAGACCTGCACGTTGTTAAAACTCTCGAGCACAAATCCGTTTGGCTGTGCAAACACGCCTCCCCAGCGCGGGGCAGGGATCGCTCGCTGCGGATCCGCAGCCAACCCCGCCAACACTTCTTCGACCGACACGTCAAACGGCTGGTCAAAACGCGCTTCGTCAAAGTCTGCACCCTTGTTCCATTCGCCGACGGACCAGCCATGCCAAAATCCTCGGAGGGGTTTGCGCATCGCGCTGTCTTCTGGCAGAGGCAGGTAGCCGATCGCCACGAGCCCCGTCTGTCGAACGATGTTTTCAGCGATAGGAGCGTGAACGGCCGCACCGCCTATGGGTGTCAAAGCGCACACCCGCGGTCGTCCTTGCGGTGAGTTATTGTTGAGCTGCTGCACCACGCTGCAGGCACCGACGTTGTAGCAACTTTGCGCTTCTGCGGCCGTTTGCATACAATACGTGTCGTACTTGAGCGTAAGGTTTGTCTGCTGAACGATCGCGGGGTCAAGTCCGTCGTTGATTTGCACATGCGCAATGAGCAGGTCGTTTGGCTCAAGACTGACGTCTTGATTCAGGTTGTTGACGCCTTGGCGCAGCGCTCGCTCAACCACAACCGTCGTGCTGATTGTCGGCTGCGGGACATGATGGTACAGCGCGGCGATCATCGCTGGAGTCAATCTCTCGCCCCTTGGGATGGGCCAACCTGGCGGGAGGATCGTGCGCTTTCGATAGAGTCGCAAAATTCCCGTTTGTCCCGGCGCCAGCGTGACCGTGCCCGCGACGGTGCCCGCTGCAGAGGCGCTCGCGAGCCAGCTCGTTGTCTGGCAATCCGCTACGCGAAAGTCCGTAGCGCGCGAAAAGATCTCGGTCCCGATCGCTTGTTGCGCGTTGCATGAAGCAGGTACTTCACACGTCTGCGTGCCCTGCGACCGCACACAGTGACATGGATCATATGCAATATAGCTTATGCGTGGATCCCAACTCACCTCGTCACCTGTCGCGTCGGTTTTAGGATCGACGATGTAGTATAAACGATCGGAGTTAAACAAATGAGAGAGGGTTATCCCTTGGTCTCCGCACGAATCAATCCCCGTTGGCTGACACTCGGGATCGCTTACTCCAACCTCTTTGCTCCACAGCAACGTCGTCTCTGGGGCGGGGAGAAATCCACCCGCCGCGTCAAAATCGGTCACGCGATAGATGCGCACACGCACGCCGTCTTGACCCGATGCGGAGCTGGTACCTCGGCGTCGAAAGGCACCGGTGAGCTTCACGGTGCCCGCGTGGGGAGCCGTCCAGCGCACGATCGGCGAGATCGCGTAGGACTCAATCTGCGATGCCGCGCCGCCGGGGCGAAAGCCTCGTGAGCGAACGGGATGCGTGACGATTCCCTGCAAATAATAGTCTGGCTCGGTCGCAGTTGGCCCCGAAGGAACGCCAAAGCTGTTGCGGCGTGGCACCGTCGAGAATGGATTTTGCCGGACGGCGAGTGCTGGCTGTCCGAGATTTTGCACTGGACCTTCGACAATGTCGGGGCGTCCGTCGCCATCGACGTCCGCAAATACTCGGTCCTCTGAAGACCAGTTCAAGCTGCCGCCGAGGCCAATGGCGCTTGCACCCCAGATCACTCGAGCGTTGGCACCGATGCCCATAAACAGGGAGTGATCGCTTGAAAGATCCCTTCCGAGGGCGCGGTTAAAATTCTGATCGTTAAAACGCATCAACGCCGGACCAGGGAGCGCAAGCTGCGAGTCCCAGTATCGACCATTCGTTAGCAAAATGTCAGTCAACCCATCTCCAGTGATGTCCGTCGAAGCGACGTCTGTTGCCTGAATGCCGCCACCGATGTTGAGGTCCAAGGCTCCTGTGATAATAAAAAATGGATCTCCGACGCCGAAGTAGCCGTGCCCGCCACCGGTGTTCGAATTGGCGTGGTGCACAGGAGTCGAGAGCGCAGGCCCTGGACCTGCCCCGCGATTAGGGATCGTCGCTACCAGCTGCGGATTTTCAAATCGATAGTGA
>JANNCG010000027.1:0-10820 GCA_031386385.1 Myxococcales bacterium | reverse complement strand
GCGGGGACGAGTGTACACGGGCAAGGCGGCCAAAGAGCTCGGGCTTGTCGATGAGCTCGGGGATTTGCGGACGGCCCTGCAGCTTGCGGCGAAAGAAGGCAACGTGTCCTCGGACCGTGAGCCAGTGCTCGTGCACAGCTCGCAAAAGTGGACCCCGCCTGAGAGCGGAGCGGCGCTCGCGAGCTTAGCGATGGAGGCGTCCCTGGGCGCAAAGGCCGCCGCGTGGTGGACCTTTGCGCGGCAGACGAGCCATGAATACTTGTTTATGTTGGATGGAGAGCTTGGATGGGAAGACTTCGGTGGCTAACTGCGGGTGAGTCGCACGGACCTGCGCTCACGGTGATTGTAGAGGGATTTCCCGCGGGATTTGCGGTGAATTCTGAGAGTATTGATCGCGAACTGAGGCGTCGTCAGGCAGGCTACGGTCGTGGTGGACGCATGAAGATTGAGTCCGACCATGCGGAGATTCAGAGCGGCGTTCGCGATGGCGAGTCCCTTGGCTCGCCCATCACCCTGCGGATTGAGAACAAAGATTTTGCCAACTGGCGCGGGCGCATGGGCGCAGAAAAATTTGAGACGCCGCCAGAGCCGGTGACACTTCCGCGACCGGGGCACGCGGACCTTGCGGGTGCGCTCAAGTACAACCGCAAGGACGCCCGAGATATCTTAGAGCGCGCGAGCGCCCGAGAGACCGCCGCCCGCACCGCCGTCGGCGCCCTCGCGAAAATCCTCCTTCAAGAGTGTGGAATTTCGCTCATAGGCCGCGTCTGCTCGATCGGATCGATTCAAGATCGCAGCGGTGATTCAATGACCGTCGAGCAGCTGTTTGCGAGCCGTGAGACCATCGAAGCTTCGTCATTGCGAGTGCTGTCTCAAGAAGTAGAAGCTTCGATGCGAGCGCTCATTTTAGAGACGTCCCACAAAGGCGACACACTCGGTGGGGTCGTTGAAGTGGTGGCCAGAGGCGTTGTCGCAGGGCTCGGCAGTCACGTGCACTGGGATCGCCGACTGGATGGCCGGCTCGCACAAGCCGTGATGAGCATTCAGGCGATCAAAGCCGTTGAGCTCGGTGACGGCTGGGCCAACGCAAGCGCTGTCGGTTCTGCGGTGCACGACCCCATCGGATACGATGTTTTAGCGCGCGAATTTACACGCAGTTCAAACCATGCAGGGGGACTTGAGGGCGGGACGAGCAACGGGCAGCCCATTGTAGTACGTGCGGCGATGAAGCCTATTGCAACGTTGCGTAGCGCCCTTCAGAGCGCAGACCTTCGGTCCAAAGAGAGCGCGCCGGCGGCGCACGAGAGAAGTGATGTGTGTGCGGTTGCCGCAGCGTGTGTGGTGGTCGAAGCGATGGTCGCGATTGTGCTTTTAGACGCAGTCCTTGAGAAGTTTGGTGGCGACTCGAAGACAGAGCTCTTACGGTCTGTGCATAACTACCGACAACAGCTAAGTGAGTACTAAGCCACCATGGACGTTGCTAAATTCTCACGACCAATCATCCTCTGGGGTCCACCCGGAGCGGGCAAATCGACTGTCGGTCGCGCGCTCGCCGGTGCACTCGGTGCGGCGTATTTCGACAGCGACGATGAGCTTACACGTGAGCACAACGCGACGGTTTCTGAGCTCTTTGCGCGCGAACATGAGTGGGGATTTCGCGCGGTTGAGGCGTTGACGGTGCGACGACTCGTGAGCGCTGCTCGCGCCGAGGGGACTGTCTTGTCTCTCGGCGGTGGGGCGCTGCTCAACGCGAGCTTGAGACACGAATTGCTCGAGCGTGCGTGGGTTGTGGTCCTCGCGGCCCCGGTTGCGACTCTTCACGAGCGTGTATCGCGGGTCCCGGACAGCAGACCGCTGTTGCAAAACGCGAACAGCTCGCGGCTCGAGGCGCTCATTGAGGCGCGGCGCGAGGCGTACGCAGAGTGCCACTGCACGGTGGATGCGTCGGTCGCGGTCCATACCGTGCTCGACCAGGTCATTGCTGCCGTACAAGCGCTTGAGGCGAGTCAACCGGTGTGCATACCGCTTGGCGAAAGAACGTATGGAGTTCGGTTTTTGGCTGCAAATTCAGTGATTGATCAGCTATCCATGCTCAGACCCCGTCCCAGCAAAGTCCTGCTCGTCACCGACCAAAACGCGCTCGCTGCCCCTGGAATCAAAGCTCTCATCGATTCGCTCAAGCCTGCAAGTACGGTGGTTCTCGACGGCGGCGGGGATCAAGACAAGTCACTTGAAAATCTCGCGCTATGCTGGGGTGCGGCGCTGGATGCTGGGTTTGATCGGCACAGCTTTGTTCTCGCGATCGGCGGCGGAGTTGTCTCAGATTTGGCTGGATTTGCGGCATCCACGTTGCTTCGCGGTGTGCGGTACGGCACCGTCGCGACGACGGTTCTTGCGATGGCGGACGCCAGTGTCGGAGGTAAGACGGCGATTGATTTTGGCCCCGGCAAAAACTTAGTCGGCGCTTTTCATCAACCAAGTTTTGTCTGCTGCGCCGCTGAGACGCTGAGCAGTCTTTCGGTGCGCGACCGCCGGGCAGGGCTCGCTGAGGTGGTGAAAATTGCGCTCGTTGCAGACCGCCAGCTTTTTGATTTGGTGAGCGAAAATGCCGACTCTTTGCGAGAGGGTGATCCCGACGCGATAGGCAAAGTGTTGCGTCCCGCAGTGCAGGCCAAGGCGCGGGTAGTCCTCGCGGATGAGCGCGAAAATGGCCGCAGGATTTGTCTTAACTTTGGCCACACGCTGGGGCACGCCCTCGAACAACATTGGACCTATCAGATCTCGCACGGTGAGTGCGTCGCGCTCGGAATGTGCGCTGCGCTTGAAATTGGCGAGCGATTTGGGCACACATCCCACACCGACGTGACTGCACCGACACGTGCCATTTTGCAGAGGCTGGGGCTGCCGACAGCGCTCCCGATGCCGGTAGATCTGGAGAAGGTCGCGGTGATTCTGGCGCGGGACAAAAAGAGATCCTCGCGAGATGGCGATATTTTGCTGCAATTTATCACGGTCAACGCGATTGGCGCCTTCGAGACGCGCGCACTCACGATCCCTCAGGTCCTGGAGGGGCTGTCAGTATTTCGGTAACTGGGCTTTGGCTCTCTGCGTCGATTCATCGAAACAGTGTGCTCGAAATTCGCTTCTTGCACGGTGTTGGTCGTAGCATTAGCCATCATCATGCACGGTAAGCAGAATTCATCCATCGAGCAGTCAAGCACACAGTCCGACTCCCCGTTCGCACGAAAGGCGGCAAGCTTGCTCGTGATGCTTGTGGGCATCTCGGGCCTGAGCGCGCTGACCGGTTGCGCTGAGAATCACGTGAGCGTTCAGATTCGCCAATTGCAAGCGCCGCAGGTGAACACGATGAACACGTCCATCTGCACCGTGCCGTCAGATCCCATGGCGGGTAAGTTGCTGGCGCCAGTGCTTGATGTGGCGACTGCGACCAATTATCTGGCATTTCCGCTGATTCAAAACAACCTCGCGAGCGGTCGCAACCTGGACATTAACCGCGCCGACACTCGCGCGATTCAGGGGCGTTTTGCAGACATTTCGCTGACCACCGTAGGTGGTCTCGGGTTGACGCTCGCAGGAGCTCCTAGTGCGTACCGCATCCCAATCGTCTCCGACCGCATTGACGGTGCCAACGGCGCACTTCCGGGTTTCGGAGTCGTGGAGATGCCTGTGATTCCGCAGGCGCAAGTCGCTGCGCTCAGGGTTCGCTTGGGCTGCGCTGACCTCGTAAATGACACCACATCCTTGTGTACTCGGCGGTCAGAGACGGTGATCGTGACGATTCGCCCAACCTTTGAGACGACTGGTGGTCAGGTGCTCTCTGGCAGTGACGGACCGTGGATCAACGTGGCTCCTTACAGCTTTCCGCTCACAGTGTGTTGTGGCTGTTTGGTGTCTTTTCCTGCCACGGTAGACACCGAGTGCAATCCGATGATGGCTGGGGCGATGGCGGCCGCGAGCACCAACCAAGACTACTGTATCCTCGGTCAAGACTTTCCAAGCTCGTGTTTGCGGTGTCGCAACAACCCCGCTTGCCGTCCGTCAACTTGTCCTTAGCCATAACTTGTTAGTCGTGGTGCTCGATGCGAGATTTCAGCCGCTCAAACGCGTTCTTAAGTCTCACAAATCGTAGCTGTGCGCTGGGGTCGTTGGCGTGCCGATCGGGGTGTGCGGCAAACGCAACCTCGCGCCACACGCGCTCAAGGGTCTTGTGGCTTACCGGCCAGTTGATGCCCGCTTCTTCTAAAAAGAGCCACTCGTCTTCGTCTAGCTCAGACGAGGTTGCGGGCCGAGCGTCATCCATCGCATCGCGAAAGACATCACTGTGGTCTTCGGACGTGTGCATCACGCGGTCGTCGAGCAAAAAACCTCGCTCGCTCGCTTGCGTTGCAAGGATGTGAAGCGCCTCTGCCTCGTGGACGTTTTGCGTCCCAAGACGAATCGTGCAGAGAAAATGGCTGTCGTGAGCCAGCTGCTCAATGAGCCGATAGAGCGCTCGGGATGCATCGACAGCGCGCTCTGCATCTGCAAGGAGCGTGGGGATGTCTATGGTCACAATCACGGTACCCAAGCCCAACGTGGATAAGATGGTCGGCTCTTTGTCAATCTCTTCACCAAAGACCATCATCACACCATCAACAATATAAATACTCTAAAACATCTCAATGAGCTAATCGATCTCTGCTTGAATGATTAAAGCGATCGCTCGAACAGCAATGCCAAGCTCCGTCCACAGGGCTGGCCACGCGCCTCGTTGGTGGTCCTCTGCGAGTTGGGCAACGTGAAGGACCAACGGGGATGGCGAAATTTTTAAGACCAGCTTGCGAATCATTGAGCTTGGACAATTCGGCTCGGTGCGAGCGGCGAAGCTGGTGAGATCTCCAGCGGTTTAACGCATGAATTGATACATGATCGCGGCGGACGGATCGTTGATAATCATGTCAAATCCGTTGGGACGTGACGTGAAGGTCGCTGTGGTTCGGCCCCCGCCAGCTCCACACGTTGGGTTGAGCACCAAGTTTGAGCCGCGATACTCGGCGGTAAAGTTGGCGCGTGTTTGTGCTTGCCCCATCGACGATGAGATCAGCTCCCAGTTAGCGCCAGTGATCTGTGCCGCCGCCCGAATATTGACAGCGGGAGGAGGCGGGCCACCGGGCCGAGTGTAATACACCGCGGTAATCATCTGGTAGAGTCCGTTGGTGATCACTCCGCCGGTGGCATTCGGTGGCTGTCCCATCGACACGACAAAGTTTGCGTCACGGGCCGCCGCGGGCACCATGTTGCAGTCGCCCGGTTGTGGCATGCAGCACGCGAGACAACCTTCAGCATAACAGCGCCCCGTCGCTGCACAGCAAAGTTGGCCGGGTTGGCAGGTCATCCCGCCGGGACCGCCGCACTGCGGTGGTGGCGGTGGTGGCGGACACTCTGGGCTCGCAACACATTGTGGGAGGCCCGGAGCGGGACACACACAGGACTGGCATCGATCGTTTGAGGTCCACTGACCGCCAACTGGGATGACGCTTCCGTCCGGAGCGCGACAGCCATTAGGGGGTGGGGGTGGGCATTCACCCGGCTGGCACGTCAGCTGGCCATCGGCGCTGCACGCGCAAGTCGCATTGCAAGGACCTACGGTGACCATGCTCCCTCGCGGGATCACCTGACCCATCGGTCCAATGCACGGCCCCCCAGGTGGAACATCACTCGGCTGGTTCGGGACATCGAACACCGCACCATCGGTACGCCCCGAGTCACGCCCGTTAGGATTGACGCTTGAACCACAGCCCGCGAGAGCTCCGGTGACGGCCACAAGGCAAACTGCAATCGATTGGAGTGTCTTCATGTTCTTTCCGTTGTTGAATGCGAACGTAGCACGATTCGCGCCAACAGCGTCCATTGTGGCGAATGTCCTGTATTTTCTCAACCAAATCTAACGAATCCGCGAAGCGAAATGAAACAGAACTCCGGCACGGTATGGCACAGTTTGCGAGAAGCGAGTAAGACGCCCCTTCATGACCGACGCGAAACTCCCAACGCCGTACGAGCAGCTCGGCGGCCGCGAAAAAGTGCTGACTCTGGCCGAGAGCTTTTACGACCTGATGGAGTTGCACGAGCCTGCGCTCACGGCGCTTCATGATGGCGAAGAAGGCAAAGTCTCTCGCCGAAGTCGCGATCGGTTTGCGTTGTTTTTGGTTGGATGGTTGGGTGGGCCGCAGGACTACATTGAGCAAAATGGGCACCCTCGGTTGCGGATGAGGCACGGAAAGGTTCCTGTCGATATCGCGATGCGTGACGCGTGGCTGCGGGCCATGGAGATGGCGATGGACGCGCAGCAAATCCATGGTGAAATTCGGTCATTTCTCACCACTCGCTTCGCTGATCTCGCTGATTTTATGCGCAACGTGCAAGAGCCCAGCAAGGGCGCGCTCAACAGCACCGACGAGCCCGGGATGAGTCTGCGAAAGCGTTCAACTACGTGAAGGTTAGCCCGCTTCTTGCGATATTTCTTGTCGTCTTGGTGGACGTTTTTGGGATGACCCTGGTGCTCCCGCTGCTTGGGCCGTACGCGGAGCGCTTTCATGCTTCGCCCTCGCAAGCGACGCTTTTGGTCAGTGTTTTTGCAGTCTGCATGCTGATCTCAGGGCCCATTCTTGGCCGCTTGAGTGACCGCTATGGGCGCAAGCCGCTGCTGCTCATTTCGCAGCTCGGCACGCTGATCGGGTTTGTACTGCTCGCACGCGCACAGAGCCTGTTGATGATCTTTTTTGCCCGCGCGCTCGACGGCGCCACAGCGGGCAATCTCTCGCTGGCGCAGGCGTTCGTGAGCGATCACAGTCAAGCGAAGGATCGAACCAAGTCTTTTGCGCTGATCGGGATCGCCTTCGGTTTAGGCTTTTTCGTTGGCCCCTTTGTCACCAGCACCTTGCTTGGCTACGGAATGACCGCGCCGATTTGGCTCGCTGTCGGATTGAGCGCTCTCAGTATCGTGTGTACTGCGGTGCTCATCCCGGGCGGACTTCCGCCGCAGGGCGCAAGCGGGGATGGACCTGGTGGAAGGCGACTCTCGGTGTTTGCGTGGAGCGCGTATCGACCTTATTTTGCGCGCCCAAAGCTTCGCTCGGTGCTGCTTCAACACTTGGTGTACTCCATCGGCTTCACGTCGTTTACGTCGGGCTTTTCGCTCTTCGCCGAACGCGCGTATCAGTGGCATGGACGAGCGGTGACGCCTCGTGAGGTGGGCTATGTGTTTGGGTACGCAGGGTTCTTAGGCCTTATTTTTCAGGGCGGGATCTTATCACGGCTAACCCATCGGTATGGCGAAGAGCGAGTGATTCGCAGCGCGTTTGCCACAAACATCGTGGCATATATAGTGTTATCAATGTTTCCGTCAGTGACGGGTGTGGTTGTCTCGTGCACGCTCTCGGCATACGGAAACGGAGCGCTTCGCCCCGCGATCTCAAGCATCGCGAGTCAGCAAGCGGGCGCCGACGAGCAAGGTACGGTCCTCGGGCTGGTGCAGTCACTGAGCTCTGTGGCGGCGATCGCGGCCCCCATATTGGGTGGGATTTTGCTGGATCACAGTATGCTTCGAGCATGGGCGATCGTCCCGTCTGTCTGCTCGGTGATTGGGCTCGCGATCGCGTCTCGCAAGATTGACTAAGAGGCCAGTCGATTGAACGCCCCAGAAGCTTTGCCGATTGATCGCTACCGCGGTGCCTTTGTTGAGCTCATCACAAAAGGAGCCGTGGTGGTCACTTCGCCGACCGGTTCGGGAAAATCCACGCAGGTTCCACGGTGGTGCGAGGGTCGCGTCCTCGTGGTAGAGCCTCGGAGAATTGCCTGTCGCGCCCTGGCACAGCGGGTTGCAGAGCTCGAAAAAACACGCCTGGGGACTCGCGTTGGGTACAACGTTCGAGACGAGCAATGCCTGAGTTCTGACACGCAGATCGTGTTCGCGACCCCCGGCGTAGTGTTGCGGACGTTTGCGGAGTGGGATCGGTATCAGACCATTGTCCTTGATGAGTTTCACGAGCGCAGTCTCGACGGCGATCTGCTTCTTGCGCTGCTCAGCAAGCGCTACCGAGGCCACTTGGTGGTGATGTCGGCGACGCTCGAAGGCGAGCGTGTTGCGGCGCACCTCAACGGGTCGCTGTTGCGGGGCGAGGGGCGAATGTTTCCTGTGACAGTGCAGTATGTGGGTGGCAACACGCTGTTGCCAAGCACCGATGGCCTTGATCAACGCGTGCGTCGCGCGCTGGATTTATCTCAGGACCAACCCGGAGATGTCCTGGTTTTTCTCCCGGGAAAGAGCGAACTCAGCGAGATCGCGCGTGCCCTCAGAGGGCAGCCGGGTTTGGATGTGATCGAGCTGCACGGTTCACTCTCGCTTGAAGAGCAACAACGTGCATTCGCACCCGCGCAGAGCGGGCGAAGAAAGATCGTCTTGGCGACCAACGTCGCGGAGACATCTCTCACGATCCCTGGGATCGGCGTAGTAATTGATGGCGGCCTGGTGAGACAAACGCGGTATTTTCAGGGACGGGGGCATTTGATGCTCGTGCCGATCGCGCTCGACAGTGCAGAGCAGCGCGCAGGTCGCGCCGGACGCACGATGCCCGGGGTGTGCTACCGCTTGTGGAGTCCTGCGGCGAAGCTAAGCGCGGTCACGCAGCCAGAGGTGTATCGGGAGTCGTTGGTTCCGCTCCTGCTCGCGGCGGCGGCTTGTGGAGAAGCCCCAGAGTCGTTGCCTCTACTCGATAGGCCCAAAGAGCACGCGATTGCGTCAGCGCGTTTAGAGCTCGAAGCGCTCGGTGCTTTGGATGCGAAGGGCGCGATGACCCCGCGCGGAAGAGAGCTGTTTGATTTGCCGCTTGATGCTCCGTTGGGGAGGCTGTTGGTCGAGGCACGAGCGACTGGAGCGCTTGAGGACGCGATCGATTTAGTCTCGGCACTTGCGACGGGGCGACCGTTATTTTTGCCAGGAAAACGCCCCGACGATGCGTATGATGACCTTCGCTCAGGCGGGTGTGACGTCACCGCGAACATCCTCGCGGTTCGGGTGGGTGACCCTTTGGTGCACGGGTTGCACCGAGTGGCGCTGCAAGAGGCGCGACGGATTAGAGCGCGGTTGCGTCGTGCTCACTCGTTGCCCGAACAGGGTGATCGCGAGATGAAGGTGGATCGCGTTCGCCTGGCCAAAACTGCGCTCGCCGCAGATCCTCGGTGTGTGTACATTGCGCGTCGACGCGGGCGTGAGTTGTGTTTTTCTAACGGCGGAACAGAACGTGATCTCGCGCGCGACAGCGCCGTGCATGGGGCAGAAGACCTCCAAGCGATCGCGGTGCTGGCCACGCGCGCTTTTGCGACGGACTCCGGTGACGCCGAAGTGCAGGTGACCTGCGCGACGCCGCTGTCGTTGGCTTGGCTGCTCGAGGCCGGGGTCGGTCGTGATCGGCTCGCGGGAGTCTCTGTCGAGCGCGGACGGATCGTGGCTCGGGTTGAGCGCGTGTATGCGCGCAAGGTGTTGATCGAGCGTGAAGAGGTCCCCACTGGATCGGTTGCGCGAGAAGCGATACGAGAGCTGTTTGTGCGCGGGTCCATCTTTCGTGACTCACTGGCCCTCGCGAAGGCGCGGCTGGCGGCGTGGACACTCGCGGCGCGATTGCGGTCCTCGGGCTATGTGTTCGATGAGGTAGGCTGGGAGGCAACTGGGCCCGCGGGCGAAGAACTCGGCTTGTGGGTCGAGAGCAAACTGTTAGCGATGGGGGTCGAGTCTGGTGACGAGCTTGCGTTGCTGTCGGGGATCGATCTGGTTCCGCCGGCGCTGCCAGAATCGGTGAGTGAGCAATTGGATAGGGAATTTCCTCGTACTGTGAGCGTTGGCGACGCGGTGTACGAAGTCGACTACGACCTGATTGCCCAACAGGCGACGCTTCGGATGGTGCGTGGTACACGCAAAGAGCCACCCCCAGCGGCGTACCTCCCGAAGTTTCCCGGAATGCGAGTGTGTGTCGAAGCGGGACGCTCTCTGTGGGTTGTCCGCGAGCGTCGTTAAGGATTGAATTCGTCTATGCTTGTCGCTGCGTTTTACAAGTTTGTCGCTCTGCCAGATTGTCCCCAGCGGCGGGATTTGCTTGTAGAGTGCTGCAAGCGTCACCGGATCAAGGGAATGATCTTGCTTGCGCCAGAGGGGATCAACGGGACCATAGCGGGCACTTCGGAGGATGTGCTTGCGGTGTTGGCGTTTCTTCGACGTGATGAGCTATTGGCAGATTTACGGCACAAAGAGTCGCACGCGAGCGTGCAGCCATTTCACCGGATGAAGGTCAGACTGAAGAAAGAGATCGTCCCCATGAACATGCCGGAAGTGAATCCGGCCACGATGGCGGGGACCTACGTGAAGCCATCCGAGTGGAACCACCTGCTCGCTGATCCAGAAGTGATCGTAATCGACACACGCAACGACTATGAGGTCGAGCTCGGCACTTTTGCGGGCGCGCTCGACCCGGAGATTCGCACCTTTGCAGAGCTTCCCGATTGGGTGCAGCGGTCGCGCGAATTGCTTGAAAATGCGGGCAAAAAACCAAAGATCGCGATGTTTTGCACCGGCGGGATTCGCTGCGAAAAGTCCACTGCCTACCTGCGGTCTCAGGGCTATGAAGACGTCTACCACTTAGAGGGCGGAATTCTGAGCTACCTAGAGACCGTTCCCGCGGAGCAGAGCCTCTGGCGCGGGGAGTGCTTCGTGTTCGATGAGCGCGTGTCGGTGGGGCATGGATTGGCTCCGAGCGATCGGCACACCCGAC
>JANNCG010000135.1:0-4581 GCA_031386385.1 Myxococcales bacterium | reverse complement strand
TAATGCGGTGGCTTGTGGGAGGACGGGGAGGCCCTGCGAGATCCTCTGGACGCAGTCACGCGCAAGGTTGAAAAGGTATCTGGTCCCAGAGTGGTCCTGATCGCCCGTAACTACGCGTAATTGCTCGCGCTGTGGGATTGCTTCCCAAGCTGGTTGTCGCCGGTTCGACTCCGGTAGCCCGCTCCAGCTTCTACCTGCACTTTCGCAGGACTTACGGGGGATACAGTGCTTTCTAGCCGAGTATTCGCAGGACTCTGGTCAGCAACACTGGTTTTATCCTGCAAATTCTCATCATCATTCGGGTATGTAAAGTGCGACATTACAGTGCTCGTGTCCTTCAAATCGAAGGACCCAAGGACACGGTTTGTCCTTCGCGTGTCCTTCGCGTGTCCTTCGATGGCCTGAACTGCATCGACTTGGTTTTCACCGAGTGATCGAGCAACAGGTGCTGCGAGGACTGACTGACCGCGACGCTGTCGTGAGCGTTGAACGCGCGCACTTCGTCGAGTCGCCAACGTTGTCTCCTTGGGTGCCTGTACGTCACCCGTTGTCTCCGCAGCGGCAACAGCGAGGTGGTCGACGCTCAAGTGTGCGTACCGTTGAGTGACCGAAATGTCGCTGTGACCGATGAACGCGCTGACCTCGTTCACGGTCCATTGTCGACCCCAGGTCCCCATCACCAAGTGCGATGCACAGGTGTGCCGTAAGTCGTGAAAGCGAACCCTTCGAGGGGGCAGCATGATGTCGCACGCCGAGAGTCCATCGGTAAGCCGTGTGCGGGTAATCCGCACGTACGGTTTGAAAGGGGGTCCTCCCCTTTCGTGCGTGAGCTTCAACCTCATCGCCGGTGAGGGCAGGATCTACCAATGGATCCCTTGCTCCCCAGCGAACCAGTGTTGCGCCTTATTCACCACCCGACGGGCGGAGAGTTCGCGATCGTTTCGGGCGCCATGACCGAGCTCACCCGCACCCGCACGTCCGTGTATCTCCGCAGTAGCGACGGGATCATTACGCAGCGAATCCTCCCAGGAATCGTCAAACAGACGCTCCTTGATGCGCAAGAGAACGTGGAGGCCTTTACTCGGATCGCGGCCGGTAAGAAGCAGCTGCTCCTGGTAGACATGCGCGAGCCGTTCAGCACCGAGAAGGGCGTTCGCGAGCACTACGCGAGTCCGGCTGCGGCGCTGTGGCTCGAGCGGATGGCGATGCTCACGCCGTCGCAGACCGGGCGGATCATTGGCAATTTCTTCTTGTCGCTCAACGCTCCCTCCTTCCCGTGCCGGCTGTTCAGCGATGAGCCGTCGGCCGTCCGCTGGCTGCTCACGAGAGCGCAGTGAGCGCCTCGCTCATCGATGCGTGATCGCAGGATCGCGATGCGCCGTCGCACAAACCCTCGCGCGTCCCTCGCAAACACCGTCGAAGCTCCGTCGGCGAACCCCTCGGCGATTGCCGTTGCAGAACCACCACTGTCGAACCACAACACGGTCAGTGCCCGAGATCGCCAAAACCATCGTTGTGCAAGCGGTAGACACGCAAAAAGCAACGCTCGTGGGCGAACCGTGGCAGGTGAAAGCGCTGTTCGACACAGGGACGACAAGCAGTATTATTTCCGCAGAACTGGCAAAGCAACTACGCATCAAGACGTTTGCCGGGACGGTGCAGGTGCTTGGTGTGGCTGGCGCTGCGGAAGGCAAACAAGCCGTCGTTGCCATCAGCCTTCTCAGTCGAGATTGCGCGCCTCGAGTCACTGCCGTGACGGTTGTTCAAGATTTGCTCGCGGCCACCGGGTACTCGGCGATTGTTGGCCTAGCGTATCAAGACACGGTCAACATGGTATTGCTCCCCGTGGCCAGGGAAGTGACCTGCAACAAACGTCACATTTCGACCCTACTTGAATCCCTGAAAGACTTTGAGGACGACCTCGATCAGCCGAAATCCAAGACCAAATCCAAACCCAGCAGCAAGCGACGAGCACAACGAACGCGAAGCAAACGTTGACGAAGAAAACGTTGTTGAAGCCTCTGGACCGGTGTACCCGCTCTTGCCACAAGCCGAGATGGGGAGCATCGCGTACCTGATTTTGCGTCGCATCCTTGAGACGGAGGGCGACAAGCCCAACCTCAAGCCAAGATCGCCCGCATGGCCAAAACGCTTTGATCCGATGACAACGGACGAAGTGAGTGTGGCTGAAGAATGCGGTGGTGGCGTGTACGACGCATTTGGAATCAACAAGTACGGCCACCGCGTGACGGGCAAACGATTCGAAGTACTGGGCGCTCCCAAACAGCCGGGAGCACCCGCGCAAGCAGCTCCTGCACTCACGCAACCATCGGTTGCGCCGGTTGTCCAAGCACCACTATTCGCGCAGCAAGTGCCCCAGCAGCAAGACCCCATCCAGCAAACCGCCTCCAAGATGGTGGCTATTCGCGGCGCGGATTCTGGGACCAACTCAGTGCTCGCGATGCTGCAAAATCAATCGCAACAAGCCACCGACCAACGGCGGGCAGACCAAGATCGGTGGGAGAAGATCGAAGCTCCTGCAGATCCATGCTGAGCACTTGTGTGGATGGCACAAACGCCGGATGCTAGACGCATGAAATCGGACCAGAGATGCTGATCGAGACGGAGCGACTCCACGTGCGTGTTTTCACGCTCCTTGATCTGCCAGCGTTCTTGGCGTACCGCCGTGATCCCGAGGTCGCGCGCTACCAGAGTTGGTCACCAGACTACAGCGAAGAGCGCGGACGAGAGTTTATCGCGAGCGTGACTGAGTCGATCCTTGGCTCAGAACAGTGGGTGAATTTAGCGGTGGAGTTGAAAGCCACCGGTGAACTCATCGGCGACGTCGGTCTGCGGTGCGGCGCCAACGAGGCAGAGTTGGGCTTCACCTTCTCGCGATTGCAGCAGGGCAAAGGCTTCGCGCGCGAGGCGGTGTCCGCCGTGATCGATCACGCATTTGCGCGCCTTGGTCTGACGCGAGTTGTCGCCGTGGTGGATGCACGCAACGAGAGCGCAGAGCGGCTCCTTCGCGGACTCTCCTTTGTTGTACGCGAGCGCGCTGTGGGCGTCGCGTTCAAGGGAGAGCTGTGTGACGAGCTCACTTGGCAACGCTCTGCGACGACGGTAGTGGACTAACTTGAGCGATGCATCGCTCCTGCGATGCCCTCTGAGTGAGAGAGTGGGGACGAAATGAGCCCACTACCTCCGACGATTAGTCGCGTGCACGCAGATGACATCGGTACGAGCATTCCACCCAACTCCCCGATGTGCTGTGCGGTCAGCGCAAAGATGTCCCCACAGAGCAGCGTGACACGGTCGCCGCGATACACGATGAAGGCACCCTCGGTGCGATTGGTGTACAAAACGGATTTGGGGTAAAAGCGCAGGCATGTTCAATCGAATCCGCTCGAAACTGAAAGAGATCATTCTTGGTGCGCCACCGGTCACGCGACCGAACGTGCAAGCGCCGGTGGCAATCAAAAAACGTGAGCCCGCACCGGTGGTGGTCTACTTCGAGAAGGATCGAAACCAACGGTTGATCGATCGCGTGCGTGAAGTGCTCTCGGCAAAAGACATCAAGTTTCAAGAGCTCGACGTGAGCGGGGACGCTGCAACCAAGGCGTTTGTCGTACGCGAAGCGAAGTGTGAAGAGGACGATCTGCCGGTGGTCTTTGTTGCGGGGTGCGTTGTTGGCGGTTTCAACGAGTTGGTAGAGTGGGATGTTTCGGGCAAGCTAAGGACCGCTGTTTTCGGCGAGTAGCGCGAGCTAAGCGTTGGGGTCCGACTGCGGCCCAACACTGCGTTAGGTGCAATATCAGCTTGGGAATAGCCTAATCTCCCGACGGGCAAGGCCCGTTTTCACTTCTCCTCCCGCAGAGTGTGGGTACTCTGTGGGCACTTTGCATTCGCGGACAGCTTCGGTTGCCTTGTTCCACAGGCAGTGCGTGGGTAGTGCCGCGCGCTCCAAGTCGCACAAGCTTCGCGTCGGGATCATACAACCCACCGGCAAACCCAAACCGCTGCCATCCCGGCGCGCTGCCCTCAATCACCCGTCCATACGCATCATAACTTAATCACTGTACATTCATTGATCTATCCCATGTGCGTGTGCCGTGGAGCGGTCGCGCCGCTTCAACCGAAACAACCAACGCTTCATTTTTGTGTAGAGATCAGCGCAATTCGGCAGCGGTGGCCGTTGCTTTCGCGTGGATTTTCACTGACGAGCGTACGTGCATCACTTTGCTCGCTGTGTCAGGGACCCCGCCGGCGAGGACGTACCCTTTCGCAACGCTTACCAAGCGGTGCCAACGATCGCTCTTCGAACCTGTATTGTGTCGATGTCGGGCGTGTTGACATTGGCGCGATGTCGGTGTGAAGTTCACTCGCTTGACGGAACCGTTTGCTCACGATGGATCGTTGTGGGACCCAACCATGGGGCGAGCAGGACATCCAATTCTTCGTCCGTCATCGGGAACGGGTTGTTCCAGCCTGTAGCGTTGATTGCCGCAACGAACCGCAACCTCGGTTTAGTGCTGTCGAATCAGCAAATAATCGTGTACAGCATTGAACTGAACAGCGCGT